>NZ_JBFUFC010000027.1:0-29915 GCF_056403635.1 Microbacterium sp. P2_F9
CCGTTGCCGCCGCCCCGGCGAAGGCCCCCGCTGCCGCGCCGCCCGCGAAGGGCGGCAAGGCGACGACCGCCACGGTCACGCGCATCATCATCACGAGCGGGCCGAAGTCGGGGCTCGAGCTTCCGCTCGGTACGGAGGCCCTCACGATCGGGCGCTCCAGCGAGTCGGGGCTCGTCATCCGCGACGATTACACCTCGAGCCACCACGCGCGTCTGCTCCTGTGGGGCGAGCAGTGGATGATCCAGGATCTGGACTCGACGAACGGCACCTGGCATGACGGCGCCCGCGTCACCGCGCCCGTCCCCGTCCTCGTGGGCGCGCCGATCAAGGTCGGCGCCACGACGTTCGAGCTGCGGAAATAGCGGCGGTCCCCCGGGAAATGGTCTTCGAAGGCTCGAGCGCTGCGATCTCGCACACCGGCAAGGTGCGCTCCAACAACCAGGACTCCGGCTACGCGGGGTCGAATCTCTTCGTCGTCGCCGACGGGATGGGCGGGCACGCCGGCGGTGACGTCGCGTCGAGCCTGGCGATCGGAAGCCTCGAATCCCTCGACCACCCGTACGAGTCGACCTCGCAGGCCGAGCGAGCACTTCGAGGGGCGATCGCGGATGCCGCGACCGAACTGATCGAGACCGTGCGAATCCATCCGGAGCTCGCCGGCATGGGAACCACAGTGAGTGCGCTCATCATGGTCGACGACTACGCCGTCATCGCGCACATCGGCGACTCCCGGATCTACCTCTATCGCGACGGCACGCTGACGCAGATCACCACGGACCACACCTTCGTGCAGCGACTCGTGGACTCGGGACGCATCACCCCGGAGGAGGCGCGCTACCACCCGCGGCGCTCGGTGCTGATGCGGGTGCTCGGCGACATGGATCCCGACCCCGAACTCGACACGTTCATCATGCCGACCCAGCCGGGCGATCGCTGGCTGCTGTGCTCCGACGGGCTGACCGGCGTCGTCGACGACGCGCACACGGCGCGCGCGATGGGCTTGGGTCTTCCCCCCGGGCGCACCGCGGACAATCTGCTGAAGCAGGCGCTGGATGGCGGTGCGCCCGACAACGTGACGTTGGTCCTCGTCGACGTCGGGGGGCAGCATCCGCTCTTCTCCGGCACGCCCACGGTGGTGGGGTCGGCGTCGAACCCCACGGGCATCGATGTGCCTGCTGCTCGCTCAGGACGCGGCGGCTGGCTGCACCCGGTCCGCCAGGCGGCCAACGAGCCGAGCCACTTCGAGCCGGCGCCCGAATTCCTCGAGGAGCTCATCGAGGAGGACCGGCGGCGTGCGCGCCGGAGGCGCTACGGGTGGATCATCGGAGTCGTTCTCGTGCTCGCGGTTCTGGTGACGGGGCTGTTCTTCGCCTATCAGTGGACCCAGACGCGCTTCTTCGTCGGGGCCGATGAGGACACGGTGGTGATCTACCAGGGCATCCAGCAGGACCTCGGCCCGATCCCGCTGTCGAGCCCCTACCGCGACACCGGCATCCCGCTGGACAGTCTCTCCGACTTCGACCGCGCGACAGTGGAGGCGACGATCTCGGCGCCTTCCCTTGAGGATGCCGAGCAGATCGTCTCCCGCCTGCAAGAGAATGCGGTGAGCCCGTGACCTCCACAGACGCGCGCGGGAAGGGAGCGGCAGCGCCTGCCGCGGAGTCCACCGACACCGCGGTGATCCGGGCGCTGCGACGCATCCGCGTGCCGCAGACGCAGCGCAACCGCGAACTCGCTCTGCTGCTATTCGCGTTCGTCATCAACGCCGCGGCGCTCGCGCTCGTCCAACTGGGCGCCACGGGTGCGATCGACGCGCAGTTCCTGATCTACTGCGGCGGACTCACCGCTCTCGTGGTCGCTCTGCACATCGTGCTGCGGCTGCGCGCCCGGGATGCCGATCCGTTCGTCGTCCCGATCGCCACACTGCTCACGGGCCTCGGCATCGCGATGATCTATCGCATCGACATCGCCATCGATTCGCACGGCTGGGATGCGGCCTCGACCCGCCAGCTCGCGTGGACGGCGATCGCCGTCGTGTCCGCGATCGCGGTGGTCATGGCGCTGCGCAACTATCGCGTGCTGTTCCGCTACACCTACCTCGCGGGCCTGGTCGGCATCCTGCTGCTGATCCTCCCCGTCATCCCCGGCCTCGGGGCCGACGCCAATGCGGACGTCTGGGTCAGGCTCGGCTTCTTCTCCTTCCAGCCCGGCGAGCTGGCGAAGATCGCCCTCGCGATCTTCTTCGCCGGCTACCTGGTGCGCACTCGCGAGAGCCTCAGCTCGGTGGGCACGCGCTTCCTCGGCATGACGTGGCCCCGGGCGCGCGAACTCGGCCCGCTGCTGGTGATCTGGCTCATCTCGCTCGCCATCATCGTGCTGCAGCGCGACCTCGGCACCGGGCTGCTGATCTTCGGCATGTTCGTCGCGATGCTCTACGTCGCGACGGGCAAGACGAGCTGGGTCGTCATCGGCGTCGCGCTCGCGGTCGGCGGCGCGTTCCTCGCGTCGCGGGTGCTGCCCTACGTGCAGGGCCGTTTCACGAACTGGCTGGATGCCTTCAACCCGGCGGTGATCGAAGCCACCGGCGGGAGCTACCAGCTGGTGCAGGGCATTTTCGGCCTCGCGCAGGGCGGCCTCGTCGGCACCGGCCTTGGACAGGGCAGGCCATACCTCACCCCGCTCTCGCAGAGCGATTACATCCTCCCGAGCCTCGGTGAGGAGATCGGGCTGATCGGCGTGTTCGCCATCCTCAGCCTTTACATGGTCTTCGCGAGCCGCGGCATCCGAATCGGGCTGGCCGGGCAGGACGACTTCGGCAAGCTGCTCGCCACCGGCCTCTCCTTCACCATCGCGCTCCAGGTGTTCATCATGGTGGGCGGGGTCACCCGGATCATCCCGCTGACCGGCCTCACCACCCCGTTCCTGGCCGCCGGCGGCTCGTCGCTCGTGGCCAACTGGATCATCGTCGCGCTCCTGCTGCGGATCTCCGACGCCGTCCGCAGCCGCCCCCGGGTGGTGATCGGATGACCAAGGCCCTTCGATACGGTCGCTTCGCGACCTACTCAGGAACCGCCTCACCCGAGGTCTTCGGGAGGTGCGAGTCGTGACGAAAGAACTCCGCCGGCTCAGCATCGTGATGCTGCTGATGTTCGTCGCCCTGTTCGCCTCGATCAGCGTCATCCAGGTCGTGCAGGCCGACAGCCTCGCCCAGGATCCCCGCAACACCCGCGCGCTCTACGACTCCTACGCGGTGCAGCGCGGCTCGATCATCGCGAGCGGGTCGGCGATCGCGGCATCCGTCCCCTCCGACGACGTGTACAGCTGGCAGCGCGTGTACACCGACGCCCCGATGTGGGGCCAGGTCACCGGATGGATCAACCCCGAGCTGGGCTCGGCGACCGGCATCGAGCTGGAGATGAACCAGGTGCTGAGCGGCACCGCCGGCTCCCAGTTCCTCGCGAGCCTGGAGCGGATCGTCACGGGTCAGCCTCCCCGCGGTTCGAACGTCGTGCTGTCGCTGGATGCCGTGGTCCAGCGTGCCGCCTTCGATGCGCTGGGCGGATTGCAGGGCGCCGTGATCGCCATCGAGCCGGCCACCGGGCGCGTGCTCGCCATGGTGTCGAGCCCGACCTTCGACACGAACCTGCTCGCCGCACACGACGCGAAGGCCGTGAACACCTACTACGACCAGCTCGTCGACGATCCGGGCGATCCGCTCGCGAACCGCTCCATCGGCGGAGACCTCAACCCTCCGGGCTCGACCTTCAAGCTCGTCGTGGCGTCGGCCGCGCTGGCGTCCGGCGACTACACCCCGACGTCGGCGCTGCCCAACCCGGCGTCGTACCAGCTGCCGCAGTCGTCGAGCATGGTCTACAACGCGTCGGGCGGCGCGTGCGGCCCCGGCGAGACG
This sequence comes from Microbacterium sp. P2_F9, assembly GCF_056403635.1. Lineage (NCBI taxonomy): Bacteria > Bacillati > Actinomycetota > Actinomycetes > Micrococcales > Microbacteriaceae > Microbacterium > Microbacterium sp. P2_F9. The sequence continues at coordinate 3,911 of NZ_JBFUFC010000027.1, forward strand.
GTCACGATCGCCGACGCGCTGCGCCTGAGCTGCAACATCCCGATGGCGGAGCTCGCCGTCCAACTCGGCGACACCGCGATCCGCGAAGAGGCGGAGAAGTACGGCTTCAACCGCTCGTTCGAGCTGCCGCTGGTCTCGACGCCGTCGGTGTACCCGCGCGCACTCGACGACCCGCAGACGGCGCTGACCGGATTCGGCCAAGGCCAGGTGATCGCGACACCGCTGCAGATGGCGATGGTGTCGGCCGGCATCGCAAACGGAGGAATGGTCATGAACCCACGCATGGTCRACCGGGTGGTCGCACCCGATCTCTCGGTGCAGCAGACGTTCGAGGACTCGGAGCTCGGCCGTGCGCTGGATGAGGATCTGGCGGCGCAGATGGTCGCGATGATGATCGCGAATGTCAGTGACGGCGCAGCGTCGGGTGCAAGAATAGACGGCGTCGACGTTGCCGGTAAGACCGGGACCGCGGAGAACGGAACCAATCAGCCATTCACCTTGTGGTTCACGGGCTTCGCTCCCGCAGAGAATCCCCGGGTCGCCGTGGCTGTCGTGGTTGAAGACGGCGGTGGGCAGGGCCAAACGGGCAGCGGCAACACGATCGCGGCACCCATCGCGAAGAAGGTCATGGAGGCGGTGCTGGGAAGATGAGACCGACGCAGGGTGCGACCTTCGGCGGGCGCTACGAACTGGATTCTCGTATCGCCATCGGCGGTATGGGCGAGGTGTGGGAGGCGACCGACCACGTCATCGGKCGGACCGTCGCCATCAAGATCCTCAAAGACGAGTACATGGGCGACCCCGGGTTCCTCGAGCGCTTCCGCGCCGAGGCTCGGCACGCCGCCCTCGTCAACCACGAGGGCATCGCAAGCGTCTTCGACTACGGCGAGGAGAACGGCTCGGCCTTCCTGGTCATGGAGCTCGTCCCCGGCGAGGCACTGTCGACGATCCTCGAACGCGACGGCGAGCTGTCCACCGACAAGACGCTCGACATCGTCGCGCAGACCTCTGCCGCCCTGCAGGCTGCGCACGCGGCCGGACTCGTGCACCGCGACATCAAGCCGGGCAACCTGCTGATCACCCCCGATGGCCGGGTGAAGATCACCGACTTCGGCATCGCGCGCATCGCCGACCAGGTGCCGCTGACCGCCACCGGCCAGGTGATGGGGACCGTTCAGTACCTCTCGCCCGAGCAGGCCTCCGGTCACGCCGCCTCTCCGGCGACGGACACCTACTCGCTCGGCATCGTCGCGTACGAGTGCCTCGCGGGCAAGCGTCCCTTCACCGGCGAGTCCCAGGTCGCGATCGCGATGGCGCAGATCAACGAGCAGCCGCCGCCGCTGCCGCCGACCGTCGCGGTGCCCGTGCAGAACCTCGTCATGGTGATGATCGCCAAGAAGCCCGAAGACCGCCCGGCCTCGGCATCCGTCGTCGCCCGTGCCGCCACCGCACTTCGCCGTGGCGACCTCGCCGCCGCTGCGGCCGCCGTGCCGGCGATCGCGGCGGGAGTCGGCGGCGACGACGCGACCGCGTTGCTCGCGGCGACGCCGACGGCGCTGCTGACCGAGTCGACCGTCCTGGCCGACGGTGAAGAGGAGAAGGGCAAGCGCAGCCCCTGGACGTGGCCGCTGATCGCGCTGATCATCCTGCTGCTGCTCATCCTGGGCGGAACACTCTGGGCGGTGCTGTCCAACCCGGGCGACCGGCGGGAAGAGACGCCGAGCCCGACTCCGAGCCAGTCCGCGTCCGCGACGCCGACGCCGAGCGCCACGCTCATCGATGTCGACGCGCTGGCCCTCGAGGGCCAGGACTGCACCGCGGCGTCCGCCGCGGCCAAGACGGCCGGCGTCGCCGCCGTGTCGTGCGTGGCGGGCAATGCCGCTCCGACCGGCGACCAGGTGAACCAGGTCTACCTCGTCTCACCGAGCGGCCGCATCGATCCGACGCAGCTGCTGACCCTGACCTTCTACTCGGATCAGGTCGCGATGCCGACTCCGTCGGCCCCCGGCCTGGAGGGCGCGGTCGAAACGGCGGCGACGGTCCAGGTGACGTGGACGGGCTACTCCTGCCCAGCCGGTTCGGGTGCCGTCACCTTCTACAATTTCACCGCGACCAATGGTCAGTTCCCGAGCACGGGTCGGTCCGATGCGCCTTTCACGTCCGACAAGCGCAGTGCCGACCTGTTGATCACCGGCAGCGCCGGCGACCCGGTGACCGTGAAGTACACGGTGACGTGCTCCGGCGACGGGGGCGACCGCACCTCCCCGGCCTCGGGCGAGGCGAACGCGCAGATCCAGGCAGTCCCCACACCCGCACCCGACGGCCCCAATCCCACACCCACTCCGTAGCCCGACTCGCGCGCGGTGGTCGGCTAGGCTGAAACCGATCCACCCAGGGAGAGTCCGTGACAGCTGAGCCGCGCGTGCTTTCGGGGCGCTATCGCGTCGATGAGCTCATCGGCCGCGGAGGTATGGCCACCGTGTATCGCGGCTACGACCTCACGCTGKGCCGGAGTGTCGCCGTCAAGGTGCTGCAGCGCGATCTCGCGCTCGACGGCGCCTTCCGCACCCGGTTCCGCCTGGAGGCGCAGGCGGCCTCGCGGATGGCGCATCCCACCATCGTGCGCGTGTACGACGCGGGCGAGGACACCGAGACGGCACCCGACGGGTCGCTTTCCCCGGTGCCGTACATCATCATGGAGCTCGTCCACGGCGCGCTGCTGAAGGACATCATCTCGGCGGGCCCCGTGCCCGTCCCCGACGCGGTCCGCTACGTCGACGGCATCCTGGAAGCGCTCGAGTACTCCCATCGCGCCGGAGTCGTCCACCGTGACATCAAGCCGGGCAACGTGATGGTGACGGATGCCGGGCAGGTCAAGGTGATGGACTTCGGCATCGCCCGGGCCGTCTCGGACTCCTCCTCCACAGTCGCCGAGACGACGCACATCCTCGGCACCGCCGCATACTTCTCACCGGAGCAGGCCAAGGGCGAGCCCGTCGACGCGCGCGCCGACCTCTACTCCGCTGGTGTCGTCCTGTACGAGCTGCTCTCAGGCCGTCAGCCCTTCCGCGGTGAGTCCCCGGTCGCGGTGGCGTACCAGCACGTCAGCGAGACCCCCCTGGCCCCCTCCGAGGTCAACGAGACGGTGCCCCGCGCTCTGGATGCCGTCGCCCTGCGGGCGCTCGCCAAGGACCCGTTCCAGCGATATCAGGATGCCGCCTCGTTCCGCGAAGCGCTCGACGCGACGATCGACGGTCGCACCCCCACCAAGCGCCAGGTCGGCGCTCTCACGAGCGAGCTGTACGGACCCTCGCCACGGCAGGCCGCCGAGACGGCCAGGTCGCTCCGGCAGCTGAGCACCGACACGACCATGAAGCGCACCCAGGCCGGCCCACCGGTCGCCTGGATCTGGGGGGGAGTGGCCCTGCTCGCGGCCGTGCTCATCGGGCTGCTTCTCTGGGTGCTCTGGCTACCCTCTGGCTCCCAGGTGCCGGCGAACTCCCGCATCGTCCCGGATGTCACCGACATCGCCTATGAACGGGCGGAGGAGATCCTCGTCGCCGAGGACCTCGTCGCGTACTCGGTACAGGAGCCCAGCACGGACATCGCTGCCGGCAACGTCATCCGCACCGATCCGGCGGCAGGAACCTCCGTGTCGCGCGGCTACCAGGTGAAGGTCTTCGTCTCGAGCGGTGTGGAGACGGTGGTCGTGCCCACGCTCGTCGGTGTCGGCGAGGACGCCGCCCGCGCCGCGTTGGAGCAGGTGGGGCTCGTCGCCGGGGCCGTCACCCCGCGCAACGACCCGGATCTCGCTGCCGGCACCGTGATCTCGGCGGACGCCGAAGCGGGCGCGGAAGTGCCCCTCGGCACCGTGGTCAACCTCGTCGTCGCGACCGGACAGGTCACGATCGTCGACTACAAGGGCTACACCGTGGACGCCGCGACCACCGCCCTGCAGGCTCCGGAGATCAACCTGACCGTGGAAACCGCCGAGGACGCCACGTGCACCGCGACGGATCCGCGCACCGTGGCGCAGCAGTCGCTGCCACCGGGCGATGTCGCCGTGCACTCGACGATCACCCTGACCTACTGCACCGGCCCCTAGCCCGGTCACACCGAGGGACCGGCTCAGCGGCGCGGGCTCAAGGACGCGCCGCGGGTCGCGGCATCCGGAATCCCCACCGTCTCGAGCCAGTTGCCCAGCAGGCGGTAGCCGCCCTCGGTGAGCACGCTCTCCGGATGGAACTGCACGCCTTCGATCGGCAGGCTGCGGTGCCGCACACCCATGATGACGCCGCTGTCGGTGCGGCTGGAGACCACAAGAGCGGGCGGCAGCGACTCGGGCACGATCGCGAGCGAGTGGTAGCGCGTCGCCGCGAACGGATCGGGCAGCCCCGCATACAGCGCACTGTCGTCATGGTGGACCAGCGAGGTGATCCCGTGCATGAGCTCCGAGGCGTGCTCCACGCGCGCACCGAAAGCCGCGGCGATCGCCTGGTGGCCGAGACACACCCCGAGAAGCGGGATGCCCCGATCCGCTGCCGCCCGCACCACGGCGACCGATGCCCCGGCGTGCTCAGGCGTTCCAGGACCGGGGGAGACGAGCACCGCCTGATACGACGCGATGACGTCGCGCGCGGCCGCAGGGTCGATGTCATCGGACTCGACGAGGTCGGTGTCGGCGCCGAGTTCGTGGAGGTAGCCGACCAGGGTGTGCACGAAGCTGTCGTGATTGTCGACGACCAGGATCCGGGTCACCGCTGCGCCCGCGTCACTCCACCGCGTCACTCCACCGTGACTTCCGTCGGGTCGACGATGTGACTCACCCACGGGAAGACCCAGAAGAGCAGGGCGTACAGGACGGCCGCCAGCAGCAGGATCAAGATGATGATCCTCAGCCACACGGGACCGGGGAGAATGTGCCAAAGTCCGGCGTACATCAGCTGGTCACCCCCTGGGTCAGTGCGAGCGGGGCCCCCGCTGTGCGCGGGGTGTACGCCTCGAAGACGCTGAACGCGACGATCCGCTCGGCTTTGGAGAACATCGGGCTGCAGCTCGTCATCGTGAGGTACTGCCCGTCCGCCGAGACACCGGTCTCCTGCGGAACCGGCGCGAGCACCTCGACGGCGTCGGGCTTCACGTATTCGAGAGTGCGGAATCGGTACGTGTACCAGCCATCGGGGGTCTCGATCACGATGGCATCGCCGACGTGCAGCGATGCGATCTGGTTGAAGGGCTTGCCGAAGGTCGTGCGGTGCGCCGCGACCGCGAAGTTGCCCATCTCGCCGGGCATCTGCGTGCCGGGGTAGTGCCCGACGCCGATGTCATCGAGGGTGTTCTCGCGGGTGACCCCGCCGGCCACCGGGAAGGCATAGTCCGCGCCGAAGCGGGGGATGTGCATCGTGCCGAAGATCTCGGCGTCGGCCGGCTGCGGCAGGATGACCGGCTCGACGGCGGCGGGCGTGGGCTCGGCGGAGCCGGAAGCCGTCGGCGAAGGAGTGGGGGATGCCGTGGCCGACGCCTCGTACTCCTGCTGCCACTCCTCGCTGAGCGAGTGTGCATCGGCCGTGCGCTGCGCGCCGTAGATCACATCGCCGATCCACAGCTGCCAGACGACGTAGAGCAGAGTCACGACGCCGACGGTGAGAAGGATCTCGCCCAGCACGCCGATGACCGAGGCTCGTCGACGCGGGCGCACGGCGCGCGCCGACCGGTCGCGCTTGCCGGGATCGGCGTCGGGCGCGCCGGAGGCCTCCCCGTCCGGGGTGGGGCTCGCCGCGTCATCCACAGGTGGATTCTAGTCAGCGGAGGCTGGTGCCCGGCTGGCAGTAGACTGGTCCCATGGCACGATCTGGCAAGGACGAGGAGCTCGTCGAGCGCAGCGAGGGCGAAGCGGCCCCCAATCCCGTCTGGTTCAAGCCCGTGATGATCGGCCTCATGCTGGTCGGGCTCGTGTGGGTGCTGGTCTTCTACCTGAGCGGGATGAACTACCCGATCCCCGGCATCGGCGCGTGGAACCTGGTCATCGGGTTCGGCATCGCCTTCGTCGGCTTCCTCATGACCACCCGCTGGCGCTGAGCACCGGCATCCGACAAACCACCGGCCGAGACGCACACCGCGTCTCGGCCGTTTTCTTTGCCCACGGACCGGTAATTACACCGGTGTGATTCATCCCCAGGTGGGGATAGATCTGTGGATAACTTTCGCGGGGCAAGGTCCAGTAGGCCGCCGAGGGCGACCTACGTGTACAGCAGTGGCGGGATGACGAGCAGGGCGAGCAGTCCCACGCCGACGCCGACGAGCAGCCAGATCTGCGTCGCGCGCCGCTCCACCGTGCGGGTGCGCGCGTAGATCAACCCCACCAGCGCACCGGTCAGCAGCCCGCCCAGGTGCGCCTGCCACGACACCTGGATCGCCGCGAGCGCCTCGGTGAACGACCCACGTCCGATGCTGCTGATCAGGGCCACCGCGAACGGGTAGAGGAAGTTGATGCCGATGACGATCGCGATGTTCCGGATGTTCGCGCCGATGTGGCGTCCGATCACGAGCAGCGCTCCGAAGAGCCCGAAGATGGCGCCGGATGCCCCGACCACCCAGACCCCTGGCGCGAGCAGTGCGACCGCGACGGATCCGCCTATGCCGCTCAGCAGGTACAGCACCACGAACCGCCAGCGGCCGAGCAGGGGTTCGAGGCTTCGCCCGATCATCCACAGCGCGAGCATGTTGAAGCCGATGTGGAAGATTCCATCGTGGACGAACACCGAGGTGAGCATCCGCCACGGCTGCAGCGGAAGGGGGCCGCCCGGCCACACGAAGTAGCTGTTGAACGCCAGCCACGCCTCCACCGGAAATCCAGGGATCAGCTGCAGCGCGTAGACCACGGCCGTCGCGCCGATGATGGCGTACGTCGCGAGCGGCCTCGAGTCGGAAAGGGCCACCGGCCGAGGCCGGTACGCCCGTTTCTCGKCCTTCTTCTGGGCGTCGGACTGCGCCTTCTGCTGATCGCGCATGCACTCAGGGCAGATCACCCCGACCGCGCCCTGGGTCTGACACTCCGGGCAGATCGTCCGCAGGCATCGCTGGCACAGCACGAAGCTCACCCGGTCGGGGTGGCGGTAGCAGAAGTTATCGCTGTTGCGACGGAAGGCTGCCGTGGTCACGGGCGGGGTGCGATGCGCCCTATGCCGCGACGACGTCGACCGACTGGAGCACGACCGGCTCGATGGGTCGGTCTCCCGAAGCGGTCGGTACGGCGCCGAGAGCGTCCACGACAGCGCGCGACGCGTCGTCCGCGACCTCGCCGAAGATGGTGTGCTTGCCCTGCAGCCATGGTGTGGGATCGGTGGTGATGAAGAACTGCGAGCCGTTGGTGCCCTCGACCGCGCCGGTGAGCGCGTTGCGGCGGAGGCCGGCGTTCGCCATCGCGAGGATGTACGGCTTCTGGAAGTTCAGTTCCGGGTGGATCTCGTCGTTGAAGGTGTAGCCGGGGCCGCCGGTGCCCTGACCGAGCGGGTCGCCGCCCTGGATCATGAAGCCCGGGATGATCCGGTGGAAGATGATGTCCTGGTAGAGGGGCCCTGTGCCGGGCTTGCCGGTCGCGGGATCCTTCCACTCGCCGGTGCCGTCGGCGAGGCCGACGAAGTTCTTCACCGTTCGAGGGGCGTGGTCTCCGAAGAGATTGACGACGATGTCGCCGTGGTTCGTGTGCAGGGTGGCAACCGCGGTGTGCTGAGGCATAACGCTCATTCTCTCAGAGTTCCATGGGAACCCTTCCGTTGTGGTCGTGGTCTGGCAATATGGACAGAACCACACCCCCATCGACAGGGAGGGCCCCGTGAGCCTCAGCCGCAAGCGCAAGAAGGAACTTCGCAAGCTGCAAGACCAGGCAGCGAAGCTGTGGGAGTCGCAGCAGGTGCTCGTCGGCGATGCCGCGGGCGTTGCTCGCGAAGCACGCCGTCAGCTCGGCAACTACCGCCGCGAGCAGCTGGTCCCGCAGGTCGAGTCCGCGTACGGCCGCTACGCCGCACCGTACGTCGACAAGGGCGTCACCGTGTCGCGAAATGTCATCAACGACACCCTCGCACCGGCCGCCAGTGCGGTCGTCGGCTCGGCGCTCTCCGTACTGGACGCTGCGAACGACACCCGTCACAAGCTCAACGCCAGCCGGGGCATTCACCTCCCGGTCTTGGCTCCGCCCAAGAAGAGCGGGATCGGCGCCGGCGGCGTCGTCGCGATCATCTTCGGTGTGGCTGCCGCCCTCGGAGTCCTCTACGCGGCATGGCAGACGCTGCGGGCGGATGACGAGCTCTGGGTTGCAGACGACCCGCTGCGTGCACCCGACGCCTGATCCCCGGTGACCGACGCCCACGCGCGCGTCAGAGATGCGGCATCCGCTCGCGGACTGACGATCGACATCCGCGAGCGCCCGGCGGCCAACAGCCTGCCTGAGGCGGCCGCGCTGCTGGGGATCCCGGCATCCGGCATCGTGAAGACTCTCGTGGTCAAGCGCAGCGACGACACCTACCTGTTCGCGCTCGTGCCTGGAGATCGTGCGATCTCATGGCCGAAGCTGCGGGCGGTGGTCGGCGTGAACAAGCTGCAGCTGCCTGATCCGCAGCGCGCCCTCGCGGCCACCGGCTATGAGCGCGGCACGATCGTCCCGATCGGGAGCTCGACGGAGTGGCCGATCTATGCGGACGAGCGGATCGTCGGCGAGCGGATCGCGATGGGCGCCGGCGCCCACGGGTACAGCCTCTTCGTCGAGGCCGACGACCTGATCGCCGCGTATGGCGCGACGGTCGCGGACATCTCACAGTCCATCGAGTAGGGCTCGTGGAGCGCGGGTCAGCTCGCAGCGGCGGGGCGATCGATKCCGGCGAACCGCAGGCCGACGTCCACGAGCTTGACGCGGTGCAGCGCGTGGACGCTCTCGAGCGGAAACCACTCGGCGCGGTCGGTGGAACCGTCCGCCTCGTTGCGCAGGTGGCCACCGGTGACGGTTGCGCGGTACACGATCCGCAGCGCATGCAATGGCCCTGAGGCATCCGGTGTCAGCCGGTGAGCCAGGGGAATGACACGGGAGTCGACCCCGATCAGCCCGTCCAGCACGACCTCGTACCCCGTCTCCTCGTGCACTTCGCGACGGGCGGCGCCCTCCGGGTCCTCGCCGGGATCGAGTCCACCACCGGGCAGAGTCCACCCGGAGCGGCCGCCCTCATTCCAGTGCGCAAGGAGGATCCGGCCGTCGTCGTCGGTGATGACGGCGTAGGCCGCGACCCTGATGTCCATGCCTCACCCTATCCAGGCGCCGGTCGTGACGAGACCCGAGACCCCGCCGGGTGGCGGGATCTCGGGCCACGGACTGCTGGTCAGGCCTGCAGTGCGCCAACAGGTTCGGCGGCTGCCTCGCGGGCGATTGCGCGCCGCTCGCGGAAGCGTCCGATGGCGATGGTGATCGCCCCGATGGCGGCGAGCATGCCCGTGAGCACCACGATGTATGTGAACGCGGATGCCCACCCCCCGGCGCCGTGCGGGTCGAGGAATCCGTAGGGATACCACCAGGGGTTCGAGCCGAAGGGGTCGGAAATGAGTTCCCCGCGGATCATCGTGTAGGTGATCCACGCGATCGGATAGCCGACGATCACGAAGAGGGTCTTCCAGGGAAGGCCACGGCGCCGGGTCGCGAAGAGCAGGTCGACAAGGAGATAGAGCGGCAGGACGACGTGCAGCACCTCGGTGGCCCAGTGATCCAGGAAGGAGATGGCCGGCGCGTCTGCGAGCGCGAGCTCACTCGGGCCTCCCCGCAGCAGCACGTTGAACACGACGCCGAGCAGCAGCATCGGTCCGGTGACGACAGCCAGCCCGAGCGCGACCGCGAATGGTTCGCGGGACGTGCCCGGATGCCGCATCGACCACACCGCGGCCGCTGTCAGCGCGATGATGCTCAGCGTCGTCGTGACGATCGTGAACAGGCTGAAGTAGTTCGCCAGGACCAGCCCGAGGTCCTTTCCCTCCCGTGTGGCTCGATCGACGTTGACGATGAATCCCGCCACAACCCCCGAAAGACCCGCCGCCCCCGCAGCGAGCCTTATCCATGACCAATGCATCATGATCCCCTTTCGCGTCGGACGAGGTGTACGACGTCTTGAGGATTTATAGCGTCTCGAGCCGCTCCGGCGCTGAGATCCTGTGGCTGAGGAAGGAAGGACCGCGAAGGAAGTCGGACATTCTTTGTGAAGTAGCTACAGTGTGTCCCCCCATTGGGGGACGAGATTGTGAGGGTTTCCCCAAGTTCCTTCGATCCGGACCGAGAAAATGGCCTCTGACCTGGGAAATACCGCCTAAAACGGCAGAAGCGCCAGCCGGGGGCTGGCGCTTCACACTGTGGAGCCTAGGAGATTCGAACTCCTGACATCCTGCTTGCAAAGCAGGCGCTCTACCAACTGAGCTAAGGCCCCGGGGCTTTTGGGGTGGGGCTACCAGGACTTGAACCTGGGACCTCTTCATTATCAGTGAAGCGCTCTAACCGCCTGAGCTATAGCCCCGATCGCTGCGACGCGAACGTCGGCAACCTCCAAGACTTTACCTGACGCGCGGCGTTTTCTCGAATCGAGCGGCCCGTGGGGGCTCGCGCGATGCTTGACTGAGCAGATGGACCAGGCGCATCCGGGCGAGGCTCACTCGAACGGCCTCGGCCAGCGTCTCAACTGGCTGCGCGCGGGAGTGCTGGGCGCGAACGATGGGATCGTCTCGATCGCATCCCTCTTGGTCGGCGTCGCCGGAGTGACAACGGCGACGCCTGCCCTGCTGACCGCTGGGATCGCCGGCCTCGTCGGCGGCGCGATCTCAATGGCTCTYGGCGAGTATGTGTCGGTCAGCAGCCAGCGCGACACGGAGCGGGCGCTCATCGCCAAGGAGCGGCGCGAACTGCATGAGATGCCGCAGGAGGAACTGGAGGAGCTGACCCAGCTCTACCGAGATCGCGGACTTTCGGATGCCACGGCCCGCAGTGTGGCGCTCGAGCTGACCGCGCACGACGCGCTTTCCGCCCACCTCGAGGTCGAGCTGCACATCGATCAGGACGATCTCGTCAATCCGTGGCACGCGGCGCTGTCCTCCGCGATCGCGTTCACCCTGGGCGCCCTGCTGCCGCTGCTCGCCATCCTGCTTCCGCCGCCGGAGTGGCGCATTCCGGTGACGTTCGTCGCGGTGCTGGTCGCCCTCGCGGTAACGGGAACGGTATCGGCCCAACTGGGCGGAGCCCCGAAGGGACGCGCTGTGCTGCGACTCGTCGTCGGCGGTGGACTCGCTCTGGCCGCCACCTGGCTGATCGGCACCCTGCTGGGCACGACCGGCATCGTCTGAGCCGCGCGGATGCGCGGCACGCGTGCTAGTTGGAGGTGAACCCGACCAGCAGCCCGCCGGTGACCTTGACCGCGAGATTGTAGATGCCCGCGACGACGGCCCCGAGCACGGTGACGACGATCAGGTTGAGGATCGCGATGATGGCCGCGAACGCCATCACCTGGGGCAGCCCGACGAAGGCGGAGATCGAGATTCCGCCATCGGAGATGCTCTGGAAGAAGTCGTCGAAGCGGGCGATGAGCCCGGTGGTCTGGATGACCATGAAGACCAGGAAGAACGAGACGACGGTGACGACCGCGAGCGCGACTGCCGCGAGGAAGGACAGCTTCACAGCCGACCAGAAGTCGATGTAGACCAGGCGCAGGCGCACCTGCTTGGCGCTGGTCTTGCTGCTGGACTTCTTGGCGAGCTTGTCGGCTACGGTGCTCATGCGTCAGTACTCTCTTCGGGGATCTCGGGCGAAGCCTCGGGGGTGGCGACCTCGGCGTCCTCGGCTGCCTCGGCTGCTTCCGTCAGGCCTCGCTCGCCGTTTCTGGCGATCGCGATGATGCGATCAGCGTCATCAGCCCGGGCGAAGACGACACCCATGGTGTCGCGACCCTTGGCAGGCACCTCGGCCACGGCAGAGCGTACCACCTTGCCGCTGGCAAGAACCACCAGGACCTCGTCGTCCTCCGCGACGATCAGACCGCCCGCGAGAACGCCGCGATCGTCGCTCAGCTTGGCCACCTTGATGCCGAGTCCACCCCGGCTCTGCGACCGGTACTGGCTGACATCGGTGCGTTTCGCGTACCCCGCTTCGGTGACCACGAACACATAGCCGTCGTCCTTGAGCATCGATGCCGAGAGCAGACTGTCGTGCCCGCGGAAAGACATTCCCTTGACGCCTTCGGTGGAGCGGCCCATCGGTCGGAGGGCCTCGTCGGTCGCGGTGAACCGCAGCGACATACCGTGCCGGCTGATGAGGAGGATGTCGTCCCCCTCGTCGACGAGCATCGCGCTCACGACCTCGTCGTCCTCGCGCAGCTTGATCGCGATGACGCCGCCTTGACGGTTGGTGTCGTACTCGGTGAGGCGGGTCTTCTTCACGAGACCGCTGTGGGTCGCCAGGACGAGATAGGTCGCGACCTGGTAATCGCGGATGTCGAGCACCTGCGCGATCTCCTCGCCGGGCTGGAAAGCCAGGAGGTTCGCGACGTGCTGACCCTTGGCATCCCGTCCCGCCTCCGGGACTTCGTAGGCCTTGCAGCGGTAGACCCGGCCCTTGGTCGTGAAGAAGAGCAGCCAGTGGTGGGTGGTGGTGACGAAGAAGTGCTCGACGACGTCGTCGGCGCGCAGCTGCGCACCCTTGACGCCCCGGCCGCCGCGGTGCTGCTGGCGGTAGTTGTCGCTGCGCGTGCGCTTGATGTAGCCGTTGCGCGTGACGGTGAGGACCATCTCCTCCTCGGGGATGAGGTCTTCCACCGACATGTCGCCGTCGTAGCCGGGCATGATCGCCGTGCGGCGCTCGTCGCCGAACTTCGTGACGATCTCGACGAGCTCGTCGCGGATGATCGTCCGCTGCCGGGCCGGCGTCGCGAGGATGTCCTTGAAGTCCTCGATCTGCAGTTCCAGCTCGGCGGCCTCGTCGATGATCTTCTGGCGCTCGAGGGCCGCGAGCCGGCGCAGCTGGAGGGCGAGGATCTCATCGGCCTGCCCCGAGTCGACGTCGAGCAGGGTCATCAGACCGGTCCGCGCTTCATCGGCGGTCGCGGAGCGGCGGATCAGCGCGATGACCTCATCCAGCGCGTCGAGCGCCTTGAGGTAGCCGCGCAGGGTGTGCATGCGGCGCTCGGCCCGGCGCAGCCGGAAGTCCGTGCGGCGGACGATGACCTCGATCTGGTGGTCGATCCAGTGCGTGATGAAGCCGTCGAGCGGCAGCGTGCGGGGCACGCCGTCGACGATCGCGAGCATGTTCGCGCCGAAGTTCTCCTGCAGCGAGGTGTGCTTGTACAGATTGTTGAGCACGACCTTGGCGACGGCATCCCGCTTGAGCACAATTACCAGGCGCTGCCCGGTGCGGCCGGAGGTCTCGTCGCGGATGTCGGCGATGCCGGTGATGCGCCCCTCACGGGCGAGGTCGGCGATCTTCACCGCGAGGTTGTCGGGGTTCACCTGATAGGGCAGCTCGGTGATCACGAGGCACGTCCGGCCCTGGATCTCCTCGACGTTCACCACCGCGCGCATCGTGATCGAGCCGCGTCCGGTGCGGTACGCGTCCGCGATGCCCCGGACGCCCAGGATCTGCGCGCCGGTCGGGAAGTCGGGACCCTTGATGCGCTGCATCAGGGCTTCGAGGAGCTCCTCGCGCGAGGCATCCGGGTTCTCCAGCGCCCAGAGGGCGCCCTCGGAGACCTCGCGCATGTTGTGCGGCGGGATATTCGTGGCCATGCCGACGGCGATGCCGACGGACCCGTTGACCAGAAGGTTCGGGAAGCGCGCCGGCAGGACGACCGGCTCCTGGGTCTGCCCGTCGTAGTTGTCCTGGAAGTCGACGGTCTCCTCTTCGATGTCGCGCACCATCTCGAGCGCGAGCGGAGCCATCTTGGTCTCGGTGTACCGCGGGGCGGCGGCGCCCTGGTTGCCCGGGGAGCCGAAGTTGCCCTGCCCGAGGGCGAGCGGGTAACGCAGCGCCCACGGCTGCACGAGCCGGACGAGGGTGTCGTAGATCGCGGTGTCGCCATGGGGGTGGTACTGACCCATGACCTCGCCGACGACACGGGCGCACTTCGAGAACGACTTGTCGGGGCGATAGCCGCCGTCGTACATCGCATAGATGACACGGCGATGCACGGGCTTCAGGCCGTCGCGCACATCGGGAAGCGCCCGGCCCACGATGACGCTCATCRCATAGTCGAGGTAGCTGCGCTGCATCTCCGACTGGAGATCTACCGGCTCGATGCGGCCGTGCGGATCAGATGCCACGGCGCCGTCGGATGCGTCAGTCATTTCGTTCTCTCAGTCGTCTTCTCATAGGAGCCCGCAGCCGGGCTCGTTCGTCTGACTCGGCTCGCTCGACCAGCGCTCGCGCGCGGTGCGAAGCGGGCCGGGCGGCTAGATGTCGAGGAAGCGGACATCCTTCGCGTTCTTCTGGATGAACTGGCGCCGGGATTCGACATCTTCGCCCATCAGCGTCGTGAAGATCTCGTCAGCCGTCACCGCGTCGTCGATGGTGACCTGACGAAGCGTGCGGGATGCCGGATTCATCGTGGTCTCCCACAGCTCCTTGTCGTTCATCTCGCCGAGACCCTTGTACCGCTGGATCGCGTTGTCCTTCGGAATCCGCTTGCCGCTGGCGACCCCGTCGGCCAGCAGTGCGTCACGCTCGGCGTCGCTGTAGACGTATTCGTGTGCGGAGTTCGACCACTTGATCCGGTACAGCGGCGGCATCGCGAGGTAGACGTAGCCCGCCTCGATGAGTCCGCGCATGTAGCGGAACAGCAGCGTCAGCAGCAGCGTCGTGATGTGCTGCCCGTCAACGTCGGCATCGGCCATCAGGACGATCTTGTGGTACCGCGCCCTGCTGACGTCGAAGTCCTCGCCGACGCCGGCGCCGAAGGCCGCGATCATCGCCTGGATCTCGTTGTTGCCGAGGGCGCGGTCGAGCCGAGCCCGTTCCACGTTGAGGATCTTGCCGCGAAGCGCGAGGATCGCCTGCGTGTGCGGGTCACGACCCTGCACGGCCGAGCCACCGGCCGAGTCGCCCTCGACGAGGAAGATCTCGCTCAGCGACGGGTCCTTGCTCGTGCAGTCCTTGAGCTTGTCGGGCATCGACGCGCTCTCGAACACGCTCTTGCGGCGAGCGGTCTCGCGCGCCTTGCGCGCGGCCAGCCGTGCGGTCGCCGCGTCGATCGCCTTGCGCACGACGAGCTTGGCCTGCGCCGGGTTGCGCTCGAACCAGTCGCCGAGCTGATCGCCGACCACCTTCTGCACGAACGCCTTCGCCTCGGTGTTGCCGAGCTTCGTCTTGGTCTGGCCCTCGAACTGCGGCTCGGAGAGCTTCACTGAGAGGACCGCCGTCAGGCCCTCGCGCACATCGTCGCCGGAGAGGTTCTCGTCCTTCTCCTTCAGCAGGTTCTGCGCTCGGGCGTACTTGTTGACCAGAGTCGTCAGCGCGGCACGGAATCCCTCTTCGTGCGTGCCACCTTCATGGGTGTTGATGGTGTTCGCGTATGTGAAGACGTTCTCGGTGTAGCTCGTCGTCCACTGCATCGCGAGCTCGAGCGCGATCTTGCGATCGGTGTCCTCGGACTCGACCTCGATGATCTGGTCGTTGACGACATCCGCGTGCCTTATGCGATTGAGATGTTCGACGTAGTCGACGAGTCCGCGCTCGTAGAGGAACGAGTCGTGCGGCTGCTGCAGCACGAGAGTGCCGCTCTCCTCGACTTCGATCGCTGCCGAGGGTCGCTCGTCGACGAGATCGATCCGCAGCCCCTTGTTCAGGAAGGCCATCTGCTGGAAGCGGGTGCGCAGCGTGTCGTAGTCGAATTCGACGGTCTCGAAGATTCCGGCATCCGGCCAGAACGTGATCGTCGTTCCGGTCTCGCTGCTCTCCTCGCCGCGTTCGAGCGGGGCCTGAGGCTCGCCGCCGTCGCGATACGACTGACGCCAGACGTATCCCTGGCGCCGCACCTCGACCTCGAGGCGAGTGGAGAGGGCGTTCACGACCGAGGAGCCGACGCCATGCAGACCACCGGAGACCGCGTAGCCGCCGCCGCCGAACTTTCCGCCGGCGTGCAGCACCGTGAAGACCACCTCGACGGTGGACCTGCCTTCGCTCTTGTGGATGTYGACCGGGATGCCTCGGCCGTTGTYGATGACCCGCACGCCGCCGTCCGGCAGGATCGTGATGTCGATGGTGTCGCAATAGCCGGCGAGGGCTTCATCGACCGAGTTGTCGACGATCTCGGACACGAGGTGGTGGAGGCCGCGCGGGCCGGTCGAGCCGATGTACATGCCGGGGCGCTTGCGGACCGCTTCCAGGCCCTCGAGCACTTGAATCGAGTCTGCGCCGTAATCACTCAGAGGCTTGTTCGGAGCGGGCGATGCGGAATGTCCGGCGGCGCTATCGGGATTCACGGACGTCATATGTTCTCGAACGCTCCAGTCGGTCGTCGGGGGTAGCTCCAGTCTACCAAGAAGACCCCCGTTCACGGCCATTCTGAGGCCCTGTAGCGCGCGCAAATCCTTCAGAACGACGCTGGAGGTGACTCAACCGTAGGTATCGCGCGGGCCACGCCCTGGAACGGCTCTGGGACCCCATTTCCAGGAGGGGACGTCCGGCCCGATGAAGCGGATCCCGTCGACCCCCGCTTCTGGGAACCTCCGGATGATCTCGGAGAGGATCTGCGCGCGCATCAGCTGGAGCTGTTTCGCCCACGCGGTCGAGTCCGCCTGCACGGTCAGCACACCATCCAGGAAGGCGACCGGTGTCGTGTGGGCCGCGGTCCCTTCGCCGGCCACTTCTGCCCACGTGCGCACGACGTCTTCACGCGCCAGATTCGCATCCCAGCCCGACTCGCGGGTGAGGTCGGCAAGCACATCGGCCACTCCTCGAGGATCGCGTCCCGGCGTGAACGGGGCGTTCTCGTCGTCGTCCGCCCGCCGCCGCCGCTTGCGGAACGTCCTCGCCGACGGCTCCAGACCGCGCAGTCGCAGGTAGGTCGCCACCGTCTCGGGGATCTCGTTCGGGTCGGAGACGGATGCCGCGCCCCGCGGTGCGTTCACGTCAGGCATCTGCGACCTCGAGAATGCGCCCGCCCTCGACCCGGACCACCTGTGCGCGCAGCGGTTCGGGCACATCCTGCTCCACGGCGGCCGTCACGATGACCTGCTCGTACCCCCGGACCAGCTCGGCCAGCCGCACGCGACGATCGGCGTCGAGTTCGGCGAAGACATCGTCGAGGATCAGCACCGGGTCGCCGAGGCGGGAGTCCGCGCGGAGCAGTTCGGCGGAAGCCAGTCGCAGCGACAGTGCGACAGACCAGGACTCGCCATGCGACGCGTATCCCTTCACCGGAAGCCCGCGCACCCGGAGAACGGCGTCATCGCGATGCGGACCGACGAGCGTGAGACCACGGTCGAGCTCAGCGGACCGTCGCGCGGCGAGGGCGGCACGGAATTGATCGGCGATCTGGGCCGGCGCGGTGTCGGTGGTCGCGGCATCCGATCCCTCTTCAGGATCACCGCCCGTCACCGACAGCGCCCAGTGCAGCTCGGGACGATGATCCGCCCCGGCGATCGAGGCGTACGCGTGCGCGAGCGGTTCGGCCAGTTCCACAGCGAGGGCCAGGCGTGCCTCGATCACCTGGGTTCCGAGGGAGATCAGTTTGTCGTCCCAGACCTCGAGGGTGGACAGGCCCTCGCCGCGCACTCCGCGGGCCTTCGCCGACTTGAGCAGGGCGGTGCGCTGCTTGAGCACGCGGTCATAGTCCGCCAGCACGCCCGAAAGACGAGGCGTGCGCTGGATGAGCAGCTGATCCATGAACCGCCGGCGCCCGGACGGATCGCCGCGGACGATCTGCAGATCTTCAGGGGCGAAGAGGACGACCTGGGCATACCGCGGCAGCTCGGCCGGCTTCACCGGGGCTCCGTTGACACGAGCCTTGTTCGTGCCCTGTCGGTTGAGCTGCACTTCGAGCAGGACCCGGCGCTCGCCATGGGTGAGGCGGGCACGCACGATTGMGGCATCCGCCCCATCGCGCACCATCGGTGCATCCTGCGACACCCGATGGGAGCCGAGCGTCGCGAAGTACGCGATCGCTTCGACGAGGTTCGTCTTGCCCTGCCCGTTACGGCCCACGAACACGTTCGGACCGGGCTGCAACGCGACATCGGCGACCGCATAGTTGCGGAAGTCGACGAGGCTGAGCTGCTCCACGATCACCGGGTCAGACTACCCGCCACCTCCCCCAGCACTCCCGCCGAAACGGAAGCCGGGTGGTCAGCGGAGGAGCAGGTTCGGCTGCAGCAGGTACTTGAAGGTCTCGGCGCCGCCCTTGTCGACCGACGTCTGCGGCGTGATGAGCACGGGGCTGAGCTTGTTCGCGTTCTCGCTCGAGGTGAACGTGATCCGCACGAACTCGCTGCGGACCGCGCTGAGCGACTCGATCAGGTACTGAGGATTGAGCCCGAGCGTGACTTCCTCGCCCACGAGGGTGGCATCGACCGACTCGGACGCGCGCGCCTGCTCGGTGCCCGAAGCATCCATCGAGACGCCCTCGGCGCTGAACGTGAAGCGCAGCGGTGCCGAGCGGTCCAGGACCAGCGATACGCGGCGAACAGCCTCGGTGAGCTCCGCGGTGTTGACCACGGCGTGATGCTCGGTCTGCTCGGGGAACAGCCGGCGAACCGGCGGGAAGTTGCCCTTGATCAGCAGCGACGTCACCGTCTTGTTGCCCGCCGTGAACGCGATGATCTCGCGATCGCCCGAGCCGGAGAACGTGATCGAGATATTGCCGCCGTGCGAGAACGTCTTTCCGACCTCGGTGAGCGTGCGCGCCGGGACCAAGGCCGTGGTCGCCTCGTCGGAGGCGGTGTCGCCGCCGTCCCAGGGGATCTCGCGCAGCGCAACGCGGTAGCGGTCGGTCGCCACCAGGCTCAGCTGCGTTCCGGACACCTCGAGCTGGACACCGGTGAGCACCGGGGTGACATCGTCGCGCGACGCGGCGAACGCCACCTGCGCGATTGCGGTGGCGAAATCCTCACCAGGAACGACACCCGAGTCGCCGGTGACCTCGGGGATCGCGGGATATTCCTGTACCGGCATCGACGCGAGGGTGAATCGTGCCGAACCGCAGCTGAGCAGGATGCCGCCGTCGTCGTCGACTTCGATCTGGATCGGTGCGTTCGGCAGGCGACTGGCGATCTCGGACAGCAGGCGACCGTGCACGAGGATCGTGCCCGGCTCGTCGACCGTCGCTTCGATCGTGGTGCGAGCAGATGCCTCGTAGTCGAACGCCGCGAGCGAGAGCCCGGCTTCGGTGGCCTCGATCAGCACACCTGCCAGGATCGGCTGCGGGTTGCGCTGCGGCAGCAGCTTGACGACGAACGACACGGCTTCGCTGAAGACATCGCGATTGACGTGAAACCTCACGGGCGCTTCCTTGTCGTTCTGGGGCTTGGGTTTCCCATGCTAGTCCCCAGGTCGACTGAGACCTCAAGACGTGGGTCCCCGCTCTCAAGGTGATCGGACCGGGGCTTCATCAGAAAGTTAACGTCATGGTGTTAACACCTGTGGATGATGTGGATAACTTCACGTTCATCAATCGGGACATGGGAACTACAACAGTGTGAGATGTGGAATCGCTGCGGACTCGCGCAGTTCGGGCATGGGACTCCGGTTGCGGCATCCGATCCTCCGTCCACAGGGATTTGTCGTTCGCTCACAGGTTTCCGCAGGGAGATCGAGTTATCCACAGGTTTTCCACACTGTGAAGAACCGTGATTTTGGCCCTGGCGGCGTCGACTGTCAAGCACAATTTGGGGAATGCGTCGACGCATGACCACGACGAACGTCGGACCGGCCGCAGAAGCGACCCGTCGGTGGTGCGAGAAGGGTCAGCGGCCGTTGCGGCCGAGCTGCGCGCTGATCTCCGAGACCTGGTTGTAGATCGACCGACGCTCCTTCATGAGGTCGCTGATCTTCTTATTGGCATACATGACCGTGGTGTGGTCGCGGTTGCCGAAGAGCTGCCCGATCTTGGGCAACGACAGGCTCGTCCGCTCGCGGCAGAGGTACATGGCGATCTGCCGGGCTGTCGCGACGGCCTGCGACCTGCTCGATCCGTAGAGGTCATCGACCGAGAGCTTGAAGTACTGGGCGGTCGCCGTGATGATGTCGGTCGGCGAGATCACATTGGTGTCGTTCTGGTCGATGATGTCGCGCAGCACCGTCTGAGCGAGCGACATGTCGAGAGTCGAGCGGTTGAGGCTCGCATAGGCGGAGACGCGGATGAGGGCGCCCTCGAGTTCGCGGATGTTCGACGACACCACGGTCGCGATGTACTCCAATACCTCGTCGGGAATGTGCAGCCGCTCGCTCTGCGCCTTCTTGCGCAGGATCGCGATGCGGGTCTCGAGGTCAGGCGCCTGGACGTCGGTGATGAGACCCCACTCGAAGCGGCTGCGCATCCGGTCTTCGAACCCGGTCAGGTGCTTGGGCGGCACATCGCTCGTGATGACGACCTGCTTGTCGTGGTCGTGGAGCGTATTGAAGGTGTGGAAGAACGCCTCCTGCGTCTCGGCACGACCCTGCAGGAACTGGATGTCGTCGATCAGGAGGATGTCGACATCCCGATACCGAGCCTGGAATGCCGACCCGCGGTTGTTGGCGATCGAGTTGATGAAGTCGTTCGTGAACTCTTCGCTCGAGACGTAGCGGACGCGGATGCCGGAATAGAGGCTCATGGCGTAATCGCCGATGGCGTGCAGGAGGTGTGTTTTGCCCAGTCCCGAGTCGCCGTAGATGAAGAGCGGGTTGTACGCCTTCGCGGGAGCCTCGGCGACAGCTACGGCCGCGGCGTGTGCGAAGCGGTTGGACTGTCCGATGACGAAGTTGTCGAACGTGTACTTCGGGTTGAGCCGCGAGTCGTTTCGAGCGGATGCCGCGTCCGCAGCATCCTCCATCGGCGAGCGGACGACGGCAGCCGGCGCCGGAGTCTGCTGCACCGGGATCGGCGATGTCATGTGCTGGTCGACGATCTCGGGATTCACGACGACTCGGAAGGTCGAGGCCGAGGGCTCCTCATCGACCTTGGCCAGAGCCTCCATGATCGGCGCACGCATGCGCTTGTTGATCTGTGCTGCAGTGAGATCGTTCGGAACATCGAGGTAGAGCGTTCCGCCCATGACTCCCTGTGGGACTGCGAGATTGAGGAATCCCTGCAGCTGCGGGGTCACGCGGTCGTCGGAGGCGAGTTCCTCGAGCACTGCGGACCAGACTGGAACATCTGGAATTTCGTGCTGAGACATAGCCCCCCCGGGAAGTGGTGATGCGTCACACGCTCAAGGGATAGGTTTTCCCGAGCCTGTGGATAACTGCCGGAGCCACGCTAGTCAGCAGGCGTGTCGGGAGCAAACTCCACTGTAGATCTCGCCCGCGTGTCGGGACCAGGGCCTGCGACTTGTCTGTGCATAATGCCGGTCCACTCGTCCCGGTTTGAGTTATGCGCCCGTACGTCGTAGCCTTAATCGGTTGACTTATGCCCTCGCGGCAGTCCCTGTATCCCGTCCTCCGGTCTGAGCGTCCCGGTGGCACCCTGATCCGGAAGTGATCCCATGAGCAAGCGCACATTCCAGCCCAACAACCGCCGTCGTGCCAAGAAGCACGGTTTCCGTGCCCGCATGCACACCCGCGCGGGCCGCGCGATCCTCTCCGCTCGTCGCGGCAAGGGTCGCACCGAGCTCTCAGCCTGATCGCGAGCGGTGCTGGCCCGGCCGAACCGACTCACCCGCGGAGCGGAGTACAAGGCCGTCGTCCGTCGGGGTCGTCGCTGTGCGGCCGCGCACACGGTGACGTACGTCGTCCGCTCGGATGACGCGTCGGCCGTACGGTTCGGGTTCATCGTCAGTCGGCAGGTCGGTTCCGCCGTCGTGCGCAACACTGTGCGCCGGCGACTCAAGGCGGTCTGCGCCGACTCCCTCGAAACGCTTCGACCCGGATCGGAGATCGTGATCCGAGCCCTCCCGAGCTCCGCGACAGCGCCCTTCGATGAACTCCGCGCCGAAGTAGCGCGCTGTTTGGCCAAGGGAGCCGCATGAGCTCCGCGACGCTTCCCGCCTACTCGCTCGGTGACGGCCGGTTCGAGGCATCCGCTCTGCTTCCCGCCGTATCGCTGCTCCCCCGCAATGCCGTCCTCGCGCTGCTGCACGGCTATCGCGCGACGATCTCCCACGTCTATGGCGACGTGTGCAAGTACTATCCCTCCTGCTCGGCGTACGCCGTGGGAGCGGTCCAGCAGCATGGTGCGGCGAAGGGCGCTGTGCTCTCAGCAGCCCGGATCGCCCGCTGCCATCCCTGGGCCGCCGGAGGAATCGATGATGTACCGCCGCACCGGCGGTTCCCTTACGACCTGACCCCGCACGGTTACGTCGTCCCCCTGCGAAAGGACTGATCCGTGCCGGATCTCATTGGAATGATCCTCTGGCCACTGAAGTGGCTGGTGGAACTCGTGCTGGTCAGTTGGCACGCGCTGTTCACGTTCATCGGTCTGCCCGCAGCCGCCGGCATCACGTGGGTGCTCGCGATCGTCGGCCTCGTGGTGGTTGTTCGCGCGGCGCTGATTCCGCTCTTCGTGAAGCAGATCAAGAGCCAGCGCAAGATGATGGAAATTGCCCCTGAACTGCGGAAAGTTCAAGACAAGTACAAGGGCAAGAAGGATCAGCTCTCGCGCGAGGCGATGAGTCGCGAGACCATGGCGCTGTACAAGAAGCACGGCACCACTCCGGTCTCCGGCTGTCTGCCGCTGCTTGTGCAGATGCCGGTCTTCTTCTCGCTGTACTCGGTGCTCAGTTCGATCAAACTCAATGCCGAGGCGGGCAAGGGTGGGGTAGGACCGCTCACCCCCGAGCTCACGATGGAGTTCTACAACGCCAAGCTCTTCGGGGTCGCATCCCTGCACGACACCCTCGTGGGTGCGTGGGAGGCCCAGGAACCGGGCTGGCAGCTCACTGTTGGCATTCTCGTCGTGCTCGTCGTGCTCATGATCGCGTCGCAGTTCTTCACCCAGCTGCAGATCATCTCGAAGAACCTGTCGCCCGAGGCCAAGACCGGCCAGGCGTACCAGATGCAGAGAGTCATGCTCTATGTCCTCCCGCTGGGCTTCATCTTCTCGGGCATCTTCTTCCCGCTCGGTGTGGTCATCTACTGGTTCACGAGCAACATCTGGACGATGGTGCAGCAGTTCATCGTCATCCGCGAGATGCCGACACCCGGATCGGATGCCGCGAAGGCCCGTGAAGAGCGGCTCGCCCGGAAGGGCAAGGCGATCGATTCGTCCGGCAAGGTCGTGGCGATGGAGAAGTACGAGGCCGAGCAGCAGCGCCTCCTCGAAGAGGCCGAACGCGCCAAGGCTGCGGCTCCGAAGCGGCAGCAGCCGGTCAACAAGCAGCGCGCCAAGAAGCAGGCGCAGAAGCCCACCCCTTCGTCGACTGACGGGGCGAAGCCCGCAGACAAGCCCGAACCCGAGGCCGGCACGGCCCCGGCATGACGAGAAGCGCAGAGGAAATCATGACCACGACGGAATCAGGCTCCGTGGACGCACCGGACCGCACGCCGGTCACGGCTGAGCAGCTCGAGCAGGAGGGCGACATCGCCGCCGACTACCTCGAGGGCCTGCTGGATATCGCGGACATCGACGGTGACCTGGCGATGGACGTTCGAACGGGTCGGGCGTATGTGTCCGTGGAGGCCGAGGACGAGCAGTCGCTCGCCCTGCTCTCCCACCCTGAAACGGTTCAGGCGCTCCAGGAACTGACCAGGATCGCGGTGCAGAACCAGACCGGCCGTTTCTCGCGCCTCATCCTCGACATCGGCGGTTCGCGTGACACCCGTGAGCGCGAGCTCGCGAAGCTGGTCGACCGCGCGATTTCGCGCCTGGATGAGGGTGCGACGCAGGCGTCTCTGCCGGCCATGTCCAGCTACGAGCGCAAGCTCGTGCATGACATCGTGTCTGACCGTGGCTTCGTTTCAGAGTCCTACGGCGAGGGCGCTGACCGCCACACCGTGATCCGCCGCAGCTGACGTTTCACGTGAAACGTCGATGATGGTCGAAGTTGAAACTGAGCCCGCGGTCGCCGCACAGATCTTCGGCGACCGCATCGACCTGGCGCGGCGTTTCACCGCCGCGCTGGGCGAGCACGGTGAAGAGCGTGGGCTGATCGGCCCACTCGAACCACCCCGGCTGTGGACGCGCCACGTCCTGAACAGCGCTGTGATCGCGCCACTGTTCACGGGTCGGGTCGGCGACATCGGCTCGGGCGCCGGCCTGCCCGGACTTGTACTGGCCATCGCCCGGCCCGATGTGGAGTGGACCCTCATCGAGCCGATGGAACGAAGAGTTGCGTGGCTCACCGAGCAGATCGAGGCGCTGGACCTGGATAACGTCGAGGTGCTGCGGGCTCGCGCCGAGGACTGGAAGCGTGGTCCGATCCTGGACGCCGTGACCGCCCGGGCCGTCTCCGCGCTTCGGACGCTGGTGCCTTTGACCGCGCCAATGGTGCGCCCGGGTGGCGAATTGGTCCTCCTGAAGGGCGCCAGCGCATCAACCGAGATCGACGGCGCGCAGAAGCAGCTTCGCAAGTTCGGAATCGCCGATGCCCGTGTCGAGGTCGTCGGCGAGGGCCTCCTGGACGAGCCGACGCGGGTCGTCCGCGGCACCGTCACCCGCCCGTAGCGGCCGGCTCTGCCCACTTCGTGATAGGGAAGCGGCGAAACCCGCGTATCGAGATCACGAGTCCGTGCTTCCGAGGCGGGGGTTTCGATACGGCGCTGGCGCGCCTACTCAACCACCGGGATCAGCGGTATCTGCGTTCTGGGCGGATGTTTCACGTGAAACGGYGAKGYTSCRCGTGTGSCCGGTGATCGAGTAGCGAGCGAAGCACGCGTATCGAGATCACGACTCTGTACATCGCGGTGCGGCGTTTCGATACGACGATGGCGCGCCCACTCAACCACTGGTGGAGCGATGGGTCTCCTCCCGAGGGCGAGCGAAGCGTCCCGAACCCACACCCGTGGCCTGCAAGATAGGCATTCACGCCACATGGGTCATTCTGGCGTGATGGCCTTCATGTACATCCTCGAGTGCAGCGACAGATCGCTCTACGTCGGGAGCACCATCGACCTCGAGCGACGAATCTGGGAGCACGAGCAGGGACTCGGTTCGAACTATACGAAGTGTCGGCTGCCGGTTCGCCTCCTGTACTGCGAAGAGTTCGATCGGGTGGAGGATGCCTTTCGCCGTGAGAAGCAGGTGCAGGGGTGGAGCCGCGCGAAGCGGCTCGCGCTTGTGAAGGGTCATGGTGACAAGTTGCCTGAGCTGAGCAAGAAGCGGAACTGGGCGGCGCGGATGGATGTTTCACGTGAAACCGGGTCGCCCAGGGGCCGGCGATCGAGTAGCGAGCGAAACCCGCGTATCGAGATCCTCTGACGGGTGGGGAGGTTTCGATACGGCGCTGGCGCGCCTACTCAACCACCGGGAGCCGGAGTGGGGTTTCGATGCGGCGCTGGCGCGCCTACTCAACCACCAGGACGGGGTGGCGGTTTCGATGCGGCGCTGGCGCGCCTACTCAACCACCAGGACGGGGTGGCGGTTTCGATACGGCGCTGGGGCGCCTACTCAAGCACCGGGAGCCGTGGGGGCGGTTTCGATACGGCGCTGGCGCGCCTACTCAACCACCGGGAGCCGGAGTGGGGTTTCGATGCGGCGCTGGGGCGCCTACTCAACCACCGGGAGCCGGAGTGGGGTTTCGATACGGCGCTGGCGCGCCTACTCAACCACCGGGCGGAGCGGGCGCGCTTACTCAACCCCGGAGCGGTGACGTTTCACGTGAAACATCACCGTCGGCACTGCTGCCGGCGGCGCGGGGAGGGGTGGTGGTG
>NZ_JBFUFC010000028.1:0-29230 GCF_056403635.1 Microbacterium sp. P2_F9
GGACCACGTGACGGTCGACGCCGACATCATCGCCGTCTCAGCGTGAATCGGCACGACCCGATGCCGCGGTCACGGCGACTCGGACCGAAGCTGTCCGCCGCCGCGGCGGCATTCGGTGTCCTCGTGCTCGCGATGACCGCACTCACGGCGTGCATGCCGCAGGCGTCGGGTGGGGAAGAGGGAAAGATCGCGCTGCTGCTGCCCGACGCGAAGACGGCGCGCTACGAGACCTTCGACCGGCCGTTCTTCGAGGCGCGGGTCGCCGAACTCGGCGACTTCCAGGTGCTGTACTCCAACGCGGATCAGGATGCCGCCAAGCAGCAGCAGCAGGCGGAATCGGCGCTTGCCGCCGGCGCCGGAGTCCTCGTCCTCGATCCCGTCGACGGGAAGGCCGCCGCGAGCATCGTCGCGCAGGCGAAGGCCCAGGGCGTCCCGGTCGTGTCGTACGACCGGCTGATCGCCGGCGGCGACCTGGCCTACTACGTGTCCTTCGACGGCGAGAAGGTGGGCGAGCTGCAGGCGACCGCGCTCGTCGACGCCCTTGACGCCGCTGGTTCATCGGGCGGCGGCATCCTGATGATCAATGGATCCCCGACCGACAGCAACTCCGCCCTCTTCCGCGACGGCGCGGAAGAGGTCTTGGCCCAGAGCGGGCTGCACGTGCTCGCGGCATACGACACGCCCGACTGGAGCCCCGACAAGGCGCAGGAGTGGGTCGCCGGGCAGATCTCCCAGTTCGGCGACGACATCGCGGGGGTGTACGCCGCCAACGACGGGACGGCCAGCGGCGCCGTCTCGGCGCTGAAGGCGGCCGCCGTGGATCCGCTGCCGATCGTGACGGGACAGGATGCCGAGCTCTCGGCGCTGCAGCGGATCGTCACGGGGGACCAGTACATGACCGTGTACAAGGCGATCAAGCCGCAGGCCGAGCTGGCCGCCAACGTCGCGGTGACCCTGCTGCGCGGCGGAACGGTGACGGCGCCGATGGAGACCGACGGAACGCCCACGACCCTCCTCCAGCCGGTCGCGGTGACGATCGACAACATCCTCGAGACCGTGGTCGAGGACGGGTTCTGGACGATCGACGACATCTGCACCCCCGAATACGCCGCGGCATGCGCTGCGGCTGGCATCCTGTAGCACGATGTCCACCCCGATCACCTCTCCCCCCGCGCGGTCGCGGGTGCTCACGATGCGCGGGATCGGCAAGCACTTCGGTGCCGTCAAGGCGCTCACCGACGTCGACTTCTGGGTCAACGAGGGCGAGGTCGTCGCCCTGATCGGCGACAACGGCGCCGGCAAGTCGACGCTCGTGAAGATCCTCGCCGGCGTCCATCCTCCGGACGACGGCACGATCGAGTTCGACGGCGAGGTCGTCGACATCTCGAGCCCGGCCGATTCCCAGGAGCTCGGAATCGAGACGATCTTCCAAGACCTCGCACTCTGCGACAACCTGGACGTCGTCGGCAACCTGTGGCTCGGCCGCGAGCTGACGACCAGCGGCGGCCTCGACGAGGTCGAGATGGAGCAGCGCACGTGGACGCTGCTGCGGGAGCTCTCCGCGAAGATCCCCTCGGTGCGCATTCCCGTGGCGGCGCTGTCCGGCGGGCAGCGGCAGACTGTCGCGATCGCGCGATCGCTCATCGGCGAGCCGCGCATCGTGATCCTCGACGAGCCCACCGCCGCCCTCGGGGTGGCCCAGACGGCCGAGGTGCTGAACCTCATCGTGCGGCTGCGCGAGCGGGGGCACGGCGTGGTGCTGATCAGCCACAGCATGGCCGACGTCCTGGCCGTGGCCGACCGAGTGGTCGTGCTGCGCCTCGGTCGCAACAACGGCGAGTTCAACGCCGTCGAGGTGACGAGCGAGACGCTGGTCTCGGCGATCACCGGGGCGAGCGGCGCGAGGGTGTCGCCGAAGGTGCCCGGCGCACCCAAGACGGGCGAGGGCAAGATCATCCGGATGCCCTCGAACGGAACCCCCCGCCGGCCCGGACGCGCGCAGGGGAGCGAGCAGTGAGCGGGGTGCGCGACGATCGCGCGGCGCCCGGCTACGAGCATCCCGCCGAGGAGGAGCGGCTGCTGTCACCCGGCGCCGTCCGTCGCGCCATCGCCGCTCTGATCGAACGGATCCGAGGAGGCGACCTCGGATCCCTGCCGGTCATCGCCGGTCTCCTCGTGATCTGGACCGTCTTCCAGGCGCTCAATCCGGTGTTCCTCTCCAGCACGAACCTGTGGAACCTCACGATGCAGTGCGCCGCGATCGGCACGATCGCGCTCGGGATCGTGGTCGTGCTGCTGGTCGGCGAGATCGATCTGTCGGTGGGATCCGTCTCGGGGCTGGCCGCGGCGATCCTCGCCGTGACGTTCGTGCAGCTGCAGTGGAACGCGATCCTCGCCCTCGTGGCGGCGATCGTCGCGGGCATGCTCGTGGGGGTCGTCTACGGATTCCTCTACACGCGGTTCGGGCTCCCCAGCTTCATCGTCACGCTCGCCGGACTGCTCGGATTCCTCGGCCTGCAGCTGTGGGTCCTGGGCGGCACGGGCTCGATCAACATCCCCTTCGACTCGTGGTTCGTGCAGTTCGCCCAGCAGATGGTGCTGCCGGCCTGGGCTTCCTACGTCGTCGCGGTGCTCGCCGTCGGCGCCTATGCCCTGTCGCTCACCCGGCGGGCGCGCCGGCGGATGGCGGCCAATCTGGTGAGCCAGACCTACCTCGAGATCGGGCTGCGCAGTGCCGGGCTCCTGGTGTTCCTCGTCGCCTCCGCGTGGTACCTCAACCTCTCGCGCGGCGTGGGGCTGATGTTCGTGCTCTTCCTCTGCCTCGTCGTGGTCATGCATCTCGTCCTCACCCGCACCCGGTGGGGTCGGGCGGTGTACGCGGTCGGCGGCTCGGTCGAGGCCGCCCGGCGCGCCGGCATCCGCGTCGACCGCATCTACCTCTCGGTGTTCATGCTGTGCTCGAGCCTCGCGGCCGTCGGCGGCATCCTCGCGGCGTCGCGCCTGGCCGCCGCAAACCAGAGTTCGGGCGGCGGGGACACGAATCTGAACGCGATCGCGGCGGCGGTGATCGGCGGTGCCAGCCTGTTCGGCGGCCGCGGCACGGCCTTCTCCGCACTCCTCGGGATCATCGTCATCCAGTCCATCTCCTCCGGGCTGACGCTGCTCAGCCTCGACTCGTCGGTGCGGTTCATGATCACCGGAGTGGTGCTCGTCCTGGCGGTCATCGTCGACTCCATCTCGCGACGCACGCGGGCCGCAACCGGTCGCGCCTGAGCGGTCGCCCGCCTCGGGCACGGTCGAGCGCCCCGACCGGTGCATTCACTGGGCGAACCCAGAGACGCCGTTGCCAAAGCGTTACGTTCATGTCTTGACGCCAAGACGTGAACGTGAGGATGATCGCTTCAGGCCCGAAAGCCCGTGAGGCGGCGCCTCGCGAAATTCAATGACGAATGACGAAAGGCGAATGATGAGGAAGTCATCACTTCTCGCCACTGCCGCACTTGCGAGTGCTGCAGTGGTTCTGCTGGCTGGATGTTCCAGCTCCGGCGGTGGCACGCCCAGCGAAAGCGGTGCCGCTGACGCGGGTCGCGCATGCGTGATCCTGCCCGACTCGGCGTCCTCCAACCGCTGGGAAGACCTCGACCGCAAGTACCTCCAGGAGGGGCTGGAGGCCGCCGGCTTCGAGGCGGACGTCCAGAACGCCCAGGGCGACAAGGACAAGTACGCGACGATCGCCGACCAGCAGCTCACCAAGGGCTGCGGCGTCATGCTGCTCGTCGACTACAAGGGCGCTGCTCTCGGCGTCGTCGACAAGGCCAAGGCCGAGGGCATCCCCGTCATCGCCTACGACCGCCCGCTCGCGGGTGCCGACTACTACGTGTCGTTCGACAACGTGAAGGTGGGCGAGCTCGAGGGCCAGACCGTCGTGGACGGCCTCAAGGCCGCCGGCAAGGACCCGGCCACGGCTGCGGTGTTCTACATGGGCGGCGACCCGACCGACGGCAATGCCGCGATGTTCAAGGAGGGTGCCGTCAAGGCCATGGAGGCCGCCGGTATCGTCAAGCCGGCCCAGGAGCCCCCGGGGATCTGGGACCAGGAGAAGTCCGCAACCAACTTCGAGCAGGCCCTCACGGCCAACGGCGGCAAGGTGGACGCGGTCTGGTCGGCCAACGACGCGAACGCAGCCGGTGTCATCTCGATCCTGCAGAAGAACAAGCTGACCGGTGTGCCGATCTCGGGTCAGGACGCCCAGCTCGCCGCGCTGCAGTTCATCCTCACCGGATGGCAGACCGCCACGGTCTACAAGCCGGTCAAGGACGAGGCTGACGCCGCTGTCGAGACCGCGGTCGCTCTGCTGAAGGGCGACAAGCCCACGGCCGGCGCCAAGCTGGAGGACGGCACGCCGTACATCCAGGTCACCCCGATCCTCGTCGGCCCGGACCAGGTCAAGGACGTCGTCGCCGCAGGCGACGCCGACGTGGCCACGCTCTGCACCGGCACGATCGAAGGCGTGAACGTCGCCGACAAGTGCACGGAGTACGGCGTACAGTAAGCGCCAATCGCATCGGGGGCGTCGCGTCGACTGAGGCGCGGCGCCCCCGTGTGCGACCCGCATCGGATTCGCAAGGAAGCGAGCATGCCAGAACCCATCATCGAACTCGTGGGCGTGAAGAAGTCGTTCGGCCCCGTCAGCGTCCTCAAAGGAATCGACCTCAAGGTCTACCCCGGCCGGGTGACCGCCCTTGTGGGTG
Organism: Microbacterium sp. P2_F9; assembly: GCF_056403635.1. Lineage (NCBI taxonomy): Bacteria > Bacillati > Actinomycetota > Actinomycetes > Micrococcales > Microbacteriaceae > Microbacterium > Microbacterium sp. P2_F9. The sequence goes on from NZ_JBFUFC010000028.1 coordinate 4,752, forward strand.
ACAACGGCGCGGGGAAGTCCACCCTCATCAAGGGCCTCGCTGGAGTGCAGCCCTACGACTCAGGCGAAGTGCTGGTCGACGGCACCCACCGCGACCTCCACTCGCCCCGAGAGGCCGGCTCCCTCGGCATCGAGGTCGTCTACCAGGACCTGGCGCTCTGCGACAACCTCGACATCGTCCAGAACATGTTCCTCGGCCGCGAAGAGACCTCGACCGGCACGTTCGACGAAGGGCGCATGGAGAAGGAGGCATCCGACACCCTCCGTTCGCTCTCCGTGCGCACCGTGAAGTCGGTGCGGCAGAAGGTCTCGAGCCTGTCCGGTGGTCAGCGCCAGACCGTCGCGATCGCCCGCGCGGTGCTGAAGAAGGCGCGCGTCGTCATCCTCGACGAGCCGACCGCCGCACTCGGCGTCGCCCAGACCGAGCAGGTGCTCAACCTCGTCCGGCGGCTCAGCGAGCAGGGCGTGGCCGTGGTGCTGATCAGCCACAACCTCGTCGACGTGTTCGAGGTCGCCGACGACATCGCCGTGCTCTACCTCGGGCAGTTGGTCGCCCAGCTCGAGACCAAGGACACCAACCGCGACGACATCGTGGGGTACATCACGGGTACGAAGACCCAGGGCGGCATCACGCTGCTGGAGACATCCACGATCGGCACCGAAGGAGAGATCGTATGAGCGCCCCGACCAGCACCCAGACGCCCCCTGAGCCGGCGCCGGCATCGAGCGACCTGATCGGCAGCGGACACGAGGGCGGACTCGGCGACCAGGTCAAGGCGTGGTGGCAGGGCGTGCGCGGCGGCGAGATGGGCGCGCTGCCGGCGGTCGGCGGACTCGTCGTGCTCTGCCTGCTGTTCGGTCTGCTCAGCGGCTTCTTCTTCACCGAGCGCAACTTCGCCAACCTGTTCAATCAGGCGGCGCCGCTCGTCATGCTCGGCATGGCTCTCGTCTTCGTGCTGCTGCTCGGCGAGATCGACCTGTCGGCCGGTGTCACGGGCGGCAATGCGATGGCGATCTTCGTGGTCCTCAACGCCAACGGCGTACCGTGGCCGCTCGCGCTGCTGGCCGGCTTCCTCTTCGGCATCGCGATCGGCGGCCTCATCGGGTTCTTCGTCGCCCGAGTGGGCATCCCCTCGTTCGTCGTGACCCTGGGGCTGTTCCTCGGTCTGCAGGGCCTGGCGCTGCTCATCATCGGAGAAGGCGGCCTGTACCGGCTCGACGTGCCCGAGCTGCGGGCGCTGCAGAACGGCAACCTGCCGGTATGGGGCGGCTGGGTGATGCTGGCGATCATGCTCGCGATCTCGGCCGCCACGTCGTTCTGGGACCGGACCCGCCGCACGCGCGCGGGTGTTCCGAACCGTCCGCTGTCGCTGGTGTGGATCAAACTCGGCGTCATCGCCGTGCTGGGCGGCGTCGTGGTCTACTTCCTCAACCTCGATCGCGGACAGTCGATCAACGTGGTCCAGGGTGTGCCCAACATCATCCCGGTGACGCTCATCATCCTCTGGATCGGCACCTTCGTGCTGGACCGCACGAAGTTCGGCCGCTACATCTACGCCATCGGCGGCAACGCCGAGGCCGCGCGCCGCGCAGGCATCAAGGTGCGGTGGATCAAGTGGTGGGCGTTCGTCATCTGCTCCTCGCTCGCGGTGGTGGCGGCGCTGTTCAGCATCACGCGCGTCGGCTCGGTGGACGCGAGCGTCGGGCGCGACATCGTCCTGAGCGGTGTGGCCGCGGCGGTCGTCGGCGGTGTCAGCCTCTTCGGCGGGCGCGGACGTCTGATCCACGCGGCGATCGGCGCGCTGGTGATCGCCGTCATCACGAACGGCCTCGGCCTGCTCGGGCTGACGTCCGGCATCAACCTGATGGTCACCGGCGGCGTGCTGATCCTCGCCGCGACCGTTGATGCCGTATCGCGCGTGCGGTCCGGCGGCGGCGCCCGAACCTGATCGCGCCGGACCCCGGCCGAAGATCGGCCGGGGCACCCGTCGCCTAGCTGAGGAAGCCCGCGCGGATCGCGGGAAGCCGGTCGAGGAAACCCTCGACCCGCTCCTGGGTCCGTGCGGGCTCTCCGTGTGCCTGGAGCGAGATCATGCCAGGGTCGCCGCGCTCGATGCCCGCCGCGATGCGCTCCGATGCCCTGGTCATGCGGTCGGCCACGGCGTCGAGCAGGGAGGATGCCGCGACCCCGCCATAGGCGCGGGCGACGATCGCCACGCGGTGAGCGGCATCCTTCGCCGCAATGGGGCGGAAGAGCGGAATCGCGGTCCAGCAGAGGAAGGCGAGATCGTCGAGGGGATCTCCGGGCCCGGCCTGATCCCAGTCGATGAGTCCGACGAACGTGTCGCCGTCGACGACCCAGTTGTAGGTGCCCGGATCGTTGTGGCAGATGATCTGACCCGGCGCGAGGTTCGAGGAGCTCTGGCGCCACACCCGCGGACCGTCCGGATGGAACCCGGACGCGGCGTCGTGGAAGCGGCGAAGCCAGGTCGCGGCGCCTTCGAGCAGCGCCGCCGACGGCTCCTCATCGTCGGGTACCAGCGTGCGCCCCGCCACGAACGCCACCATCTCATCGCCGCGGGAGTCGATGCCGATGACCTCCGGCACGCCCGCCACCGAAGCCTGGTGGAGGAACCGGAGGTACTCGTGCACCGCGCTCGTCCACGGACCGGTCGGACGATGCACGATGCGCCCGAACACGGCGTCCTTCTCGTACCAGACTCCCCCGGAGCCGCCGGGGAGGTACGTGCGGGAGGTCATGCCTCCGACCGTACCGACTCGGTGTTGCGCGCGTGTGTCAGAGCTCGCGCAGGATGTCCTCGACCCGGTCCTTGGCGTCGCCGAACAGCATCTGGGTGTTCTCGCGGAAGAACAGCGGGTTCGCGACGCCGGCGTAGCCCGACGCCATCGACCGCTTGAACACGACGACCGAGTCGGCGTCCCACACCCGCAGCACCGGCATCCCGGCGATCGGGCTCGAGGGGTCGTCCATCGCGGCCGGGTTCACGGTGTCGTTCGCGCCGATCACGAGCACGACGTCCGTGCGTGCGAAGTCGTCGTTGATCTCGTCGAGCTCGAGGACGATGTCATAGGGCACCTTCGCCTCGGCGAGGAGCACGTTCATGTGGCCGGGCAGGCGGCCTGCGACGGGATGGATGCCGAACCGCACGTCGACGCCGCGCTCACGGAGGCGATGGGTGAGCTCGGCGACCGGGTACTGCGCCTGCGCGACGGCCATGCCGTAGCCGGGGGTGATGATGACGCGGGATGCCGCAGCCAGCAGCTCCGCGACGCCCTGCGGGTCGATCTCGCGGTGCTCCCCCTGCTCGGCGTCATCGGCGCGGGGCGCCTCGATGCCGAAGCCGCCGGCGATCACCGACAGGAACGACCGGTTCATGGCCTTGCACATGATGTAGCTCAGGTACGCACCCGATGAGCCGACGAGCGCGCCGGTCACGATGAGCAGGTCGTTGTTCAGCAGGAAGCCCGCCGCGGCGGCCGCCCAGCCCGAGTAGCTGTTGAGCATCGAGACCACGACCGGCATGTCCCCGCCGCCGATCGAGGCGACGAGGTGCCAGCCGAGCGCGAGCGCGAGCAGTGTCACCGCGATCAGCAGCCACAGGTCGGGGGTGATCACGTACCAGACCGTGAGCGCCACGAATGCGACGAGGGCGCCGATGTTGAGGATGTTCTTGCCCGGCAGCATGAGGGGCTTCGACGACGCACGCCCGGAGAGCTTCAGGTACGCGACGATCGACCCGGTGAACGTGACGGCGCCGATGAAGACCCCGATGAAGACCTCGGCGTGGTGGATGCCGACGAGATCGGGCGCGACCTCGGCGATCGAGAAGGCGCCGTTCCACCCGACCAGCACAGCCGCGAGGCCCACGAAGCTGTGGAAGAGGGCGATGAGCTGCGGCATCCCGGTCATCTCGACGCGCCGTGCGCGCCACAGTCCGATCGCGCCGCCGACGACGACCGCCACCACGAGCAGCAGCAGCCCGGTCGTCGCCTGCGGCTGCCCCCACAGGTCCTCGACCGTGAGCCACGCCGTGGCGAGCAGTGCGATCGTCATGCCTGCGATGCCGTAGCTCACGCCGCGGCGCGAGGTGTCGTGTTTGCTCAGGCCCGCGAGCGCGAGGATGAACAGCAGCGCCGCGACGATGTACGCGGCGCCCGCGACGGATGCCGCGATCGTCGGAACCGCGACGTACTCGGCGGAAGCGCCTGCCGCGATCATCGGCTGCCGTCCTTCTGGAACATCGCGAGCATTCGCCGGGTGACCGCGAAGCCGCCGAAGACGTTGATGCTCGCCAGCAGCACCGCGATCGCGGCGAGCACCTGCACGACGAGGAGCGGCGAGGCGAGCTGCAGCATCGCGCCGACGATGATGATGCCCGAGATCGCGTTCGTGACGCTCATCAGCGGGGTGTGCAGGGCGTGGTGCACCTTGCCGATGACGTAGAACCCGACGACGACGGACAGCATCAGCACGAGGAAGTGCTGCGGCAGCGGCGGGGGTGCGAAGGCGCACACCGCGAACAGCGCGGCGATGCCGGCGACGACGAGTCCGCTCCGTCGCGCGGGCGACATGGTCCGCTTCGCGGGCGGAGGAGCGGATGCCGCGGCAGCGGCCGGCTGCACCGGCGCCGCCGACACCTGCACCGGGGGCGGCGGCCAGGTCGATTCGCCGTCCCGGACGACCGTGATGGAGCGCTGCACGACGTCGTCGAAGTCGAGGACGAGCCGGCCGTCCTTGCCGGGGGTGAGGAGCTTCACGAGGTTGACGAGGTTGGTGCCGTAGAGCTGCGACGCCTGAGTCGGGAGGCGCCCGGCGAGGTCCGTGTAGCCGAGGATGACGACGCCGTTCTCGGTCACGACGCGCTGGCCCGCCACCGATCCGTCGACGTTCCCGCCCTGGCCCGCGGCCATGTCGACGATGACGCTGCCGGGCTTCATGGCCGCGACATCCTCCGCCGTGATCAGGCGGGGCGCCGCCCGCCCGGGGATCAGGGCCGTCGTGATGATGATGTCGACGTCTCGGGCCTGCTCGGAGTAGAGCTCCGCGGCCCGCCGGTCGTAGGCCGCGCTCGTGGCTTTCGCATAGCCGTCGGAGGACTCCATCGCCTCGGCGACCTCGACCGGGAGGTACTCGCCCCCGATCGAGCGCACCTGGTCGGCGACTTCGGGGCGCGGATCGGTCGCGCGCACGATCGCGCCGAGGCTCGAGGCCGCCCCGATCGCAGCGAGGCCGGCGACGCCGGCGCCGGCGACGAGCACTTTGGCCGGGGGCACCTTGCCCGCGGCGGTGACCTGCCCGGTGAAGAAGCGGCCGAACTCGTGCGCCGCCTCGATGACCGCCCGGTAGCCGGAGATGTTCGCCATGGAGCTGAGCACGTCCATCGACTGAGCGCGCGAGATGCGCGGCACCGCATCGAGGGCGAGCGCGGTGAGGCCGCGGCCGGCGAGCGACTCCCGCACGTCGGGGCGGAGCGCGGGGCTCAGCAGCGCGATCAGGGTGGCGCCATCGGCGAGGAGCGCGACCTCGCCCGGTGTCGGGGGATCGACCTTCAGCACGACGTCGGCGCGCCACGCCTCGGCGCGGGCGACGACGAGCGCGCCCGCCTCGGCGAACGCGGAGTCGGGGAAGGCGGATGCCGTACCCGCGCCCGTCTCGACCACGATCTCGTAGCCGAGCGCGCGGAGCTTCGCGACCGTGGCCGGCGTACCCGCGACCCGCGCCTCACCTGGCCGCTCCGCGACGATTCCGATGCGCGTCATGCTCCGCTCCCTGCTCAGTGCCGGATCGGAGCGAGTTCGCCGGCGACCGCCGCCACTGGATGTGCCGTGTCGACTCTATTTGCTCAGGGGTGCCGTCGGCGGATGCCGGTGTCGATCGGGAAGTCGGCGCCGCCGGGTGGGCCTCATAGACTCGTGCGCATGACCGCTGCCTCGACATCCGCCATCGAATCCGACCGGCTGGCCCTCATCGACCTCATCAAGGCCGAGGCCGTGTTCCACGGCGACTTCACGCTCTCGAGCGGCAAGAAGGCCACCTACTACGTCGACATGCGCAAGCTCACGCTCGACCACCGCGCCGCCCCGGCGATCGGCCGGATCATGCTCGACCTGATCCGCGAGGTCGACGGCATCGTCGCCGTCGGCGGTCTCACCCTCGGCGCCGACCCGATCGCGAACGCGGTCATGCACGAGTCCGCACGCACCGACAGCCCCCTCGACGCGTTCGTGGTGCGCAAGGAGCCGAAGGACCACGGCCGCGGTCGTCAGGTGGAAGGGGCGGATGTCGCGGGCAAGCGCGTCATCGTCCTCGAGGACACCTCGACCACCGGTCAGTCCGCGCTCAAGGCCGTCGAGGCGCTGCGGCGCGAAGGCGCCGAACCCGTCGCGGTCGCCGTGATCGTGGACCGCAAAACCGGAGCCCAGGCCGCGGTCGAGGCCGCCGGGCTGCAGTGGCTGTTCGCGATCGACCTGGACGACCTAGGGCTCGCGCCGCAGTAGCCGTCCGGTCGCTCAGGCCCTGAAGAACGTCTGAGACGCGAGCGCGAGCAGGACTCCGACGACCGTCAGCACGACGATCGCGATGCGGGTGCCGCGGTGATTGATTCCGTCGTCGCCGAACTTCTTGCTGCGCTGCCAGAGGTAGGCCGCGGCGATGAGGCAGCCGAGGGCGAGGATGACGATGGCGAGGGCCATGCGGGGCTGCTCCGATCAGTGGTCGCGCTTGTCAGGGACGTCCAGATCCGTCGGGGGATCGCTGGTGTCGCGCGTCTTCCGACCGTACATGCGGCGGTACTGGGCGACCCACACGATCAGCGTGCCGACGAGGATCAGGATCGTCACGCCGTAGAGGAGCATCAGCTCGCCGGTCACGTCGGGCGCTTCCCCGCGGCGGCGTCGGCGACGACCTTCGCGATCCGGGCGGCCCTCGTGTCGGGGCGCCGGGCCGAGTCGACCGCGGCGATGCCGAACTTGCGACTCGACGGCGGGAAGGCGCTCCAGTTGGCGCGGGCCGCGGCATCCGCATCCAGCGCAGACGCGAGGTCGGCCGGCTCGATCATCGCCTCGGCGTTGTCGAGGATCGTCCAGGAGCCGTTCGCCTTCGCCTGCGCGACCGCGCGGAGGCCGGCGGGGGTCATGAGGCCGGCCGCCTCGAGCTCGATGAGCCGCGCCTTGTTGGTGGCAGCCCAGCCGCTCGACGGCCGCCGCGGCGAGAACCACAGGCCGCCGATCTGCTCATCGAACGAGCGCACCGGGCCGTCGATCCAGCCGAAGCAGAGCGCGTGGCGGATCGCGTCCTCGTAGTCGACGAGCTCGAGGCCCGACCCCGGTCGGGGCCGGACGAGCCACGCGCCCTTGGAGCGGGCGTGGTTCGCCTCGAGCCAGGCGCGCCAGGTCGCGGCGTCCGTCGCCACGACCCGTTCGCCCTCTTCGAGTGCTCCCACTAGAGACCCTCGGGCAGATCCGGCAGGTCGGTCTCGACGGGCTCCGGCGCGAGCAGGTCGGCGACGGAGTCCAGGATCTCGTCGGGGCGGAACGGGTAGCGCTCCATCTCGGCACGGTCGCTGATGCCGGTGAGCACGAGGATCGTGTGCAGCCCTGCCTCGATGCCCGCGACGACGTCGGTGTCCATCCGGTCGCCGATCATGCCGGTCGTCTCGGAGTGCGCTCCGATGCGGTTGAGCGCCGAGCGGAACATCATCGGGTTCGGCTTGCCGACCACGTACGGATCCTTGCCGGTGGCCTTCGTGATGAGGGCCGCGAACGACCCGGTGGCCGGGACGATGCCGTGCGGGGTCGGACCGGTCGCGTCGGGGTTGGTGACGATGAAGCGCGCACCGGCGTTGATGAAGCGGATCGCCTTGGTGATCGCCTCGAACGAGTACTGCCGGGTCTCGCCCACCACGACGTAGTCGGGCTGCGACTCGGTCATGATGTAGCCGGCCTCGTGCAGCGCGGTCGTGAGACCGGCCTCGCCGATCACGAACGCCGTGCCCCCGGGCAGCTGAGACCGCAGGAAGTCGGCGGTCGCGAGGGCCGAGGTCCAGATCCGCTCCTCGGGCACGTCGAGCCCGGAATGCCGAAGCCGGGCGCTCAGATCCCGCGGCGTGAAGATCGGGTTGTTGGTCAGCACGAGGAAGGGCGTGCCCTCGTCGCGCCACTGCGCGAGCAGCTCCGCGGCACCCGGAATGGGTCGATTCTCGTGGACGAGAACGCCGTCCATGTCGGTGAGCCAGCACTCGATCTCGGCGCGTGTCCGCATGGGGCCAGCCTATCCGGGCGCCGTGGCCTAGCCTCGAATCGTGGCCCGCCCCGACTGGGATCCCCAGCACCTCCCCGACCTGCACGAACGGCGATTCCTCATCACCGGGTCGAACGCGGGACTGGGCTACTTCTCCGCAGAGCAGCTCGCCGCCGCGGGCGCGACCGTGATCATGACGGGCCGCAGCCCCAACCGGCTGGCCGCCGCTCGCGCCGCCGTCAATCGACGGGTTCCGGATGCCGCGGCCGACGGTCGCGTCCAGACCCTGCTGCTCGACACCAGCAACTTCGGCTCGGTGCGGGCCGCCGCCGCGACCGCCCGGACCATGGGGGGCCTGGACGGCCTCCTCCTCAACGCCGGCATCGTCCACCCACCGAAGGAGCGCGAGACCACGGCCGACGGTCACGAGATCGTCTTCGCGACGAACGCCCTCGGCCACTACGCGCTCGCCGGAGAGCTGCTGACGACGCTGGCCGCGGCATCCGGTCGCATCGTGTGGCTCGGCAGCATGTCGACCTCGCTGTCGCCCTACGACCCGATCGACCCGCAGCTGATTGACAACTACTCGGGGTGGCGGGCGTACGTGCAGTCGAAGGTCGCCACGAGCGTGCTCGGGTTCGAGGCAGACCGGCGCCTGCGAGCCGCCGCCGTGCCGGTCTCCAGCGTCGTGGCGCACCCCGGCTACGCCATCAGCGGGCGCACGGCCGGGATCGTCGGCGTGAACGAGCCGACGAAGGTCACGCGGTTCGCCGACAACCTGCAGGCCCTGATCGCCCAGTCGAAGGAGCGCGGCGCCTGGCCGCTCGTCCGGGCGCTGGCCGACCCCGAGGTCGAGGGCGGCGCGTTCATCGGGCCGCGCTTCGTGGCCCGGGGGACACCCAAGGTCGCGAAGCCGTCCAAGATCGTGCGCAGCGAGGAGATCGCGACCCGCCTCTGGCGGGTGTGCGAGGACGCGACCGGAGTGCGCTGGCCCTTCGCTGCGGCAGCCCGGCGCTGAGCGGGACTCTCCTCGCCCCGCGCGGGTTCGCGCTGTCGAAACCGGTATCCGCTGCCTGTTCGCTCGGGCGCGTGTGGCGGTTCGGGCAGCGTGAGGGAAGCGGACCGGATGCGGCAGCTCGGTCAGGCCGTGAGCCACACGGCGGTCGCCGCCTCCGGAGGCAGTGACACCGCTGCCTCGCCGACGCGGAGGGTCTCGGCATCCGTCACCGTCACAGCGGCGCCGACGGTCACCCCGGCGGCCTCGACGGCGCGCAGCAGCTCCGGATCGCGGTCGCTCACCCGCAGCACCCGACCGGCATGGCCCGCCGCGGCGGCGCCGAGCAGCACGAACGGCTCGCGGTGCACGTGGCCCGCGGCATCCGGAATCGCATCGCCGTGCGGATCATGCGTCGGGCGGCCCAGCCGCTCGTCGATGCGCTCGAGCAGGCGGTCGCTCAGAGCGTGCTCGAGCACCTCGGCCTCGTCGTGCACCTCGTCCCAGCCGTAGCCGAACTCGCGCACCAGCCAGGTCTCGACGAGGCGATGCCGGCGGATGATCGCGGCGGCGCGGCGTTCACCCTCGGGGCTCAGCTCGATCGGGCCGTACGGCCGGTGCGTGACGAGACCCTGCGCGGCGAGCTTCTGCACCATCTCGGTGACGCTCGACGGCGCGAGCCCGAGCTCGAGCGCCAGCCGTGACGGCGTGATGCGATCGTCCTGCCACTCGGTGTGGTGGTAGATCGTCTTGAGGTAGTCGTCGATGGCGGGGGACGGCACGCTGACAGGCTACCCGCCGCTGAGGATCAGCCAGAGGAGGGTGCCGTTGAGCGCGATCAGGAAGACGGATGCCGCGATCCCGGCCGCCGTCGTCAGCTTGCGGTTGCGGAACGGCCCGAGCACCTCGGCTTTCGCGGTGAGCGCGACGAGCGGGATGAGGGCGAAGGGGATGCCGAAGGAGAGCACCACTTGGCTCAGGACGAGGGCGAGCGTGGGGTCGACGCCGATCGCCAGGATGATGAGCGCGGGGATCAGTGTGACGAGCCGCCGCGCGAGCAGCGGCACCCGGATGTGCAGCAGGCCGTGCATGATCTCGGCACCCGCGTAGGCGCCCACCGACGTCGAGGCGAGGCCGCTCGCGAGCAGGCCGACGGCGAAGAGGGTGGCCACCACCGGCCCGATGCCGTCGCGGAGAGCGGCGTACGCCCCCTCGAGCGAGTCGGTGCCCGGCACACCCGCGAGGTTCGCGGCGGCGAGCAGCAGGATGCAGAGGTTCACGGTGCCGGCGATGATCATCGCGATCGACACATCCCATCGCGTCGCACGCAGGAGCCGCTTCGTGCTGATTCCGCGCAGCTGCGCGAGGTCGGGCCGGGGCGCGGCATCCGAATCGTGCGGGTGGAGCTTCGCGGCGGCGGCGGGCGCGGTCGCGACTTCGGCTGTCGCGGTCGGGGCGAATGCTGCGGCCATGCGGCTGGGGGCGAACCGGTCGCGCGCCAGCGCCGAGTGTGCGTAGATCGCGTGCGGCATGATCGTGGCGCCGAGGATGGATGCCGCGAGCAGCACCGAACCCGCACCGTCGAAGCGCGGCACCAGGCCGCCGACGACCGAGCCGGCCTCGGGCGGCGCGATGATGACCCCGAACGTGAAGCCGACCGAGATGATCACGAGCAGTCCGATGATCACGAACTCGAAGGTGCGCGGGCCGCGCCTGGACTGCAGGAGCAGCAGCGCGAGCGAGACCGTGCCGGTGATCACTCCACCCCACAGCAGGGGCAGCTGGAACAGCAGGTTGAGCGCGACCGCTCCGCCGATCACCTCGGCGATATCGGTCGCCATCGCGACGAGCTCGGCCTGCAGCCAGAACGCGCGTCGGCCCCACCGACTGCGGATGCGGTCGCCCAGGGTCTCGGGGAGGCTGCGCCCGGTGACGATCCCGAGCTTGGCGGAGAGGTACTGGATGAGCCAGGCCATCACGTTGCCGAGCACGACGACCCAGACCAGGAGGTAGCCGTACACGGCGCCCGCGGTCATGTTGCTGGCGACGTTGCCCGGGTCGAGATACGCGACGCCGGCGACCAGGGCTGGACCGATCAGCCACGCGAGGCGGGGGAACGACAGCCGCCGGGTCGCGCGGCGGGCGCGCGCTTCGTCGCGCCCCTCAGGCGGTGCAGATCGGGGCGCCGTCGCCTCGAGACTTTTCGGCATACCGAAAACCTAGCGCAGAGTCGGGGGTGCGGGAAGCTTCTACACACATCCCGGTGCCCTAACCTGGCCCGATGACCGAGGAGCACCCCCACGTCGAGCCGGAGCTCCCGTACGGCGTCGGTCCGTGGCCGGGCGGCCCGGCGGCGTGGCCCGACGACCCCCGGTACGACCCCGAGCTGCTGGCGAACGGCGACGCGCGCAATGTCGTCGATCCGTACCGGTACTGGTCGATGGACGCGATCGTGGCCGATCTCGATGAGCGGCGGCATCCGTTCCATGTCGCGATCGAGAACTGGCAGCACGACTCCAACATCGGGTCGATCGTCCGCAGCGCCAACGCCTTCCTCGCCGCCGAGGTGCACATCATCGGGCGGCGGCGCTGGAACCGCCGCGGCGCGATGGTGACCGACCGCTACCAGCACGTGCGTCACCACGAAGACGTGGCGGCCTTCGCCGCGTGGGCGGATGCCGCGTCCCTGCCGATCCTCGCGATCGACAACGTGCCCGGCTCGGTGCCGGTCGACCGCGCCGAGCTGCCCGAGCGGTGTGTGCTGCTGTTCGGTCAGGAGGGTCCTGGGCTCTCGCCGGAGGCGCTGGCCGCGGCATCCGGAGTCGTCGAGATCACGCAGTACGGCTCGACGCGCTCGATGAACGCGAGCGCCGCCGCGGCCGTCGTGATGTACGAGTGGTGCCGCCGCTGGGCGTGAGCCCGGTCACGCCTGTCGCGGCGCGAGGGTCGCTCCCGCAGGGCTGCTGCTCCGGGTGATGGGGTCGGTGCGCTGATCGAGCGGCGTCAGCACGAAGCGCGCGAGGTCGGCGACGACTCCCGCCGCGCGGCGCCGGGATGGCATGAAGCGCAGGAAGAACACGAGCCGCAGCAGCCAGGCGGAGGCGCCGGTGAACGGGATGCCGTACAGCTCGGCGATCCCCTTTCCGAACCCGAGCGAGGCGGCGCGGCCGAGTCCGCGGTAGCCGAACCGGGCTGCTCGGCGGCCGCGCAGCTCGCGGGTGATGGCACGCCCGATGTGATCACCGCCCTTGATGGCCCACAGCGCGTTGGCCGGCATCGCCTGCGCCGTTACCGGGTGCCGGACGCGCGCCGCGTCACCCGCGGCCCACACGCCCGCCGTGACGGCGAGCGTGCGCTGCGTGCGCAGCCGGCCGCGGTCGTCGCGCCAGCGATCGAGACCGGGGATCTGCACCGGGCGCTGGCCTGTCGTGGCCACGACGGTGCCGCACTCCAGCACGCTGCCGTCGGACACGCGGGCGGTAGTCGGCGTGACCTCCACCAGCCGGCGGTCGTTGAGCACGGTGACGCCCGACCGGGCGAGCTCGGCCCGCGCCCGTGCCACCAGCCTGGGCTGGTCATCCCATTCGCTCGCCACGTGGTCGGCGGCGTGCACCAGGGTGACCGGATGGCCGCGATCGGCGATCGCGGCGGCGAGCTCCACGCCGGCGACGCCGCCTCCGGCGACCACCACGGGCGAGCCGGGCACCGATTCCAGGTGGTCGGCGAGAATGCCGATCTGGCCGGGTCCGCGCAGCGTGTACCCGTGGCGGCTGAGGCCCGCGACATCCGTCGTCGGCTCTGTGGCGCCCGTCCCGATGACCAGCTGGTCGTAGCGCAGGGTCGTCACGGTGGCGTCGTCGCCGGCGCGGTAGGACACGCGACGTCGGTCGGCATCGATGTCGACGGCACGGCCGACGATGATGCGCGCGAGCGGCATCACCTCGGCGAGCGGGGTGGCGAGGCGGTCTCGGCCGATCATGCCCGCGATGAGCTCGCCGGTGAAGCCGTGGAACCGATGTGCGTGATCGGCGGAGATCACGACGATCTCGACGTTCCCGCGCCGCACGTCGCGGCCCAGACGACGAACGAGGTTCGCGTAGACGTGGAGCGTGACATAGCCGCCGCCCAGCAGCACGATGCGGTTCATACGATCACCGCCGTGCGCGGCTCGATCGTGACCGGTCTGCCGAAGCTGGTGGGTTCGGCCGCGTGGAATCCCAGGTGGCGGAGTGACGCGGCTCGCTCGCGGATCGCGTCGATCTGCGCGAGCGTGGGATTTCCCAGCGAGAAGTGACCCTGGTGGCCGGTCAGCGCGAGGATCGCCGTCTCGGCGAAGCAGGCGTAGGAGCGGCCGTCGGGCAGTCCGATCTCGCCGCCCGTGATTCGCAGGCTCGGGATCGAGACGATGCCGCCATCCACCACGAGCACGTCCGGTCGCTCTGCGGCAAGGCTCGGGGACGTGTTCCGTGGCTGTGTGGCGTCGAGCACCACGGCTCCGGGGGCCAGGTGCTCGGCGCCGAGAAGGGCGTCGGCGGATGCCGTCAGAAGCACGATCAGGTCGGCGTCGCGGACCGCGTCCATCGTGTGGGCGACCGACACGTCGATCTTGTCGGCGATGTCGGCCGCGAGTGCCTTGAGGCGAGGCGCGGTGCGCGCGATGAGCGTGACGCGCGCGCCTGCGGGGTCGCGGGCGAGAAGTCTCGTGACCGCCGAGCCGACGCTGCCGCTCGCGCCGACGATGGCGATGTGCGGCTGCCGGGTGCGTGCCGCGACCAGGGGCAGCAGCATCCGGATCTGGTCCTCGATGATCGCAGCGGTGAAGGCGTTGCCGTTCGTCACAGCGATGTCGGTGCGCTCGCGCAGCGTCGCGCCGCCGGCGGTGACGGTCGCGGTGAGGGCGCCGAGGCCGACGACGTCTGCTCCGAGAGCGACGGCGCGGTCCACCGCCTGGTGCACGCGACGCCTTCCGCCCGTGACATCCGCGAGCAGGTGCCGAGCGCCGAACGGCACGAGGATCACGTGACCGACCCGCTCGCCGCCGATCTGCACGCGCGCCATCGTCACCGGCGGGAGTGGCAGTCGCCGCAGAGCCGTGTCGTACACGGCCTCGGGCACGATCCCCAGAGGACGCCACGCACGGGCCAGATCCTCGCGAAGTCGTGCTCGTGGGTGAACGGTGAAGGCGAAGGCTCCGGACACGACATGCTCTCTCTCCAGCGTCGCGGAGTGCGCGCCATATGAGCGAGGAGCAGCAAGGAGCCGCCCTGATACCGCTAGTCGCGGTCGAAGCCGAAGGTGTGGCGCATGAGCGCCTGAACGTCGCGATCGAGGTTGTCGATCTTCACGTCGATGCGGCCGATCTCGCTCCGGACTACGTGGACGAACAGCGTCGAGACGATCGTGAGCATGCCGAACAAGGCTGCGGCGAAGACGCCGATCACCGTCCACACCTGCGGTTCGGTCATCGAGAGCACCTTTCCATTGTGGGCCGGGATGCGCCGAGTGTGCCAGCCCCGTCACGCGCGAAGCGCACCACGGCCGACTCGGTCGACTCCTCCACCCGGGCTCCGACTGGGGAGGAACGGTCAGACTTCGACGGCCATCCAGGCGGCGCCGCGGACGCGCCAGCCGAGGGTCGCGAGGCGGGCGAGCATGTACACCCCGAAGAATGYGAGCGCGAGCCACGCGAGCCCGGCGGCGCCGGTCGGGTGCAGCGCCGCGATCAGCACGAGGCACGGCAGGTACGGCACGAGATTGAGACCGCCCGCCACCGCGAGGTAGCGGCCGTCGCCCGCGCCGATCAGCACGCCGTCGAGCACGAACACCGCGCCGCAGAGCGGCTGGGCGACGGCGAGCACGATGAGCGCGGGCTGCACGAGGGCGGCGATCTCGGCATCCCCGGTGAACAGCAGTCCGATGACACCGGAGAGGGCCCCGATCACGAGCCCGACCGCGATGCCGAACCATGCCCCCCAGGCAAGCGTGCGGCCCAGCACATGGCGCACCAGGCCTCGATCATCAGCACCGAGGCCCTTGCCGATCAGCGCCTGCGCGGCGATCGCGAGGGCGTCGAGCGCGAAGGCCGCGGTCGAGAAGATCGTGAAGGCCACCTGCCAGCCGGCCAGCTCCTCCGTGCCGAGCCCGGTCGCCACGACGACGGTCGCGAGCAGCGCGACCCGCAGCGACACCGTGCGCAGGAACAGCCATCCGCCTGACCGGGCCGAGCCGCGCACGCCTTCGCGATGGGGACGGACGGATGCCTCGTGCCGGCGTGCCAGCCGGCCCACGACGACCGCGAACGCGGCCACCATCCCCCACTGGGCGACGACGGTGCCGGCGGCGGACCCCGCGATCCCCCAGCCGAGGCCGTAGATGAACATCAGGTTGAGCAGCGCATTGGCCCCGAACCCCACGCCCGCGATCCACAGCGGGGTCACGGTGTCCTGGAGCCCGCGCAGGAGCCCGGTCGCGGCGAAGACGACGAGCATCGCGGGGAGGCCCCACACCGAGATCTGCAGGTAGACGATCGCCTCGCTGGCGACCTCGGGCGTCGCCCCGAAGAGGCCCACGAGCAGCGGGGTCGCGAAGAAGCCGGCCAGCGCCAGCCCGGCGCCGAGTCCGAGCGCGAGCCACATCCCGTCGATGCCGACCGAGACCGCCTTGGTGAGGTCGCCGCCGCCGAAGCGCCGCGCGACCGCCGGGGTCGTCGAGTAGGCGAGGAACACCATGAGCCCGACGATGGTCTGCAGCA
Organism: Microbacterium sp. P2_F9; assembly: GCF_056403635.1. NCBI lineage: Bacteria > Bacillati > Actinomycetota > Actinomycetes > Micrococcales > Microbacteriaceae > Microbacterium > Microbacterium sp. P2_F9. Next base: position 20,756 of record NZ_JBFUFC010000028.1, read on the forward strand.
CCGCCGAGGCGATCCCGAGCGCGGCGAGCTGCGTCACGCCCAGGTGGCCGACCATCGCCGCATCGACGATGAGGAAGAGGGGCTCCGCGATCAGCGCCCCGAGCGCGGGCACGGCGAGCCGCAGGATGTCGCGGTTGAGGGTCTGGCCCGGGCTCGTCACCCTCAGAGCCTACGAGGATCCGCGGGCGCGGCATCCGCTCGGATCACGATGCGGTCACGGCTTGCGATCCGTCCCCGTTCGGGTGGTGCGGTGCGCCCGGGGACATATCCTTGAGCAATGACCGAGGCCCCCCGATCCGGTCTCATGCTCGATGATCTGAGCGCTGAGATCCGCCCCCAGGACGACCTGTTCCGCCACGTCAACGGCGCGTGGCTGGAACGCACCGAGATTCCCGACGACAAAGCGCGCTGGGGCTCGTTCCACCTCATCGCCGAGCAGGCCGAGAAGGACGTCCGCGCGATCGTCGAAGAGTCGCAGGATGCCGAGCCGGGCACCGAGTCGCGCAAGATCGGCGACCTCTACACGAGCTTCATGGACACCGACCGCATCGCCGCGGCCGGCGCCGCACCGCTCGCCGAGCAGCTCGCCGCCGTCGACGCGATCGACTCGATCCCGGCGCTGCTGCGCACGGTGGGCGCGCTCGAGCGCGATGGGGTCGGCGGCATCGCCCTGCTCTACGTCGAGCCCGACCCGGGCGACCCGACCCGCTACGTCCCGTTCCTCATCCAGGGCGGACTGTCGCTTCCCGACGAGTCGTACTACCGGCTGGAGAACTTCGCCGAGACGCGGATCGTCTTCCGGGGCCACGTTGAGCGGATGCTGGAGCTCGCGGGCGTCGCAGAGCCCGCGGCCGCGGCCGACCGCATCACGACCCTCGAGACGGAGCTCGCCACCCACCACTGGGACAACGTGCGCAGCCGCGACGCCGTCGCGACCTACAACCTGAAGACCTGGGACGAGGTGCAGGCGCTCGCCGGCATCGACCTCGGACCCTGGCTCGAGGGCCTCGCGCCCGACCATGCCAAGGCATTCGCCGAGGTCGTCGTGAGCCAGCCGAGCTTCGTCGAAGGGCTCGGCACCCTCCTCGTCGAGGATCGTCTCGAGGAGTGGAAGGACTGGCTGCGCTTCTCGATCGTGCACGGCGCGGCCACGTTCCTGTCGGACGACTTCGTCGATGAGAACTTCGCGTTCTACGGCACGCAGCTTTCCGGCGTGCCGGTGATCCGCGAGCGCTGGAAGCGTGCGGTGGGTCTCGCCGAAGCGGCGATGGGCGAGGCGATCGGCCGCGTCTACGTCGAGCGGCACTTCCCGCCGGCCGCGAAGGAGGCGATGGACGTCCTCGTCGCGAACCTCATCGAGGCCTACCGGCAGTCGATCGCCGAGCTCGAGTGGATGAGTCCAGAAACCCGCGAGCGCGCGCTGGCGAAGCTCGACGCGTTCACGCCCAAGATCGGCTACCCGGTCAAGTGGAAGGACTACTCGGCGCTCGAGATCGACCCCACCGACGTCGTCGGCAACATCCGCCGGTCGCACGTGGTGGAGCACGACCGCCAGCTCGACAAGATCGGCAAGCCGATCGACCGCGACGAGTGGTACATGACGCCGCAGACCGTCAATGCGTACTACAACCCGCTCATGAACGAGATCGTCTTCCCCGCAGCGATCCTGCAGTACCCGTTCTTCGACGCCGACCGCGATGCCGCAGCCAATTACGGCGGCATCGGCGCGGTCATCGGACACGAGATCGGCCACGGCTTCGACGACCAGGGCAGCCGCTTCGACGGCGACGGGTCGCTGCGCGACTGGTGGACCGATGCCGACCGCGAAGCCTTCGAGAAGCGCACCTCGGCGCTCATCGCGCAGTACAACGCGCTCGTTCCGCAGGGCCTGGCCGAAGAGAACAAGGTCAACGGCGCGCTCACGATCGGCGAGAACATCGGCGACCTCGGCGGCCTGGGCATCGCGCTGAAGGCGTACGAGCTGAGCCTCGGGAAAGAGTCGGTCCCTGAGCTTGTCGAAGGGTCGGACGGGGACGCTTCGACAGGCTCAGCGACCCGAGCGACCGGACCCGAGATCGAGGGGTACACCGGCATCCAGCGCCTCCTGCTGAGTTGGGCRCAGATCTGGCAGCAGAAGGGTCGGGATGCCGAGACCATCCGCCTGCTGACCATCGACCCGCATTCGCCCAACGAGTTCCGCTGCAACCAGATCGTCCGCAACATCGACGCGTTCTACGATGCTTTCGGCGTCACCGACGCGGACGCACTCTGGCTGCCGGAGGATCAGCGCGTCACCATCTGGTGACCATCTCGCCTCCCCCGGACCCCCGGCCGGGTGGAGAATCCGCTTCATCGCGACGCATCGCAGCGTCGGATCACCCGCACGAAAGGAAGCATCTTCGTGGGCACGCCCCCTGAGCCAATCGATGCACCTGCGTCGTCCGCTCAGGAACCCCGAGGACTGCGCCGAGGTGCGCGGCGTCTGCCTCGTCGGGCCGCCGTCGGCCGCCGATCCTTCACCTCGACCCTGAAGGCGCTCGACGAGCTCGCCTCGTCCGGAGCTCGTGTCTCGGTGCGGGTGAACGACCTCGACCGCGGCACGACCGTGCTCTCCGGCGATGATTTCGAGACCCTCCCCATCGCCGGCCTCGGCATCGTGCCGCTGCTCATCGAGGTCGCGGCGGGGTTCGAGGCGGGCACGCTCGAGCCGCTCGAGATCATCGAGCGCACCTCGGTCAAGCCGGTCGCGGTCGGGGGTGTCTGGCAGCACCTCAAGGCGCCGGCGCTCCCGCTGCAGGACCTCGCCGTGCTGGCGGCCGCGACGGGCGACGCGACTGCGGCGAACGCCCTGCTGGCGCGCGTCGGCCTCGAAGCGGTCCGGGCGCGCATCGACCAGCTCGGCCTGTCGAGGTCGGCCCTGCTCGATCGCTTCCGCGATGAGCGCGGCCCCGACGATGCGCCGCATTTCGCGCTCGGCTCGGCGCGCGAGCTCGCGGACGTGTTCGCCTCGCTGGTGAACGGGCACGCGGTCTCGCCCGGGGTGAGCGCTCAGGTCGCCGAGTGGCTGAGTCTCAACCACGATCTGTCGCTCGTCGCGTCCGCGACCGGCCTCGACCCGTTCTCCCACGAGAACGACGAGCACGGGCTGCTCTTCATCAACAAGACGGGTCGGGATGCCGGCATCCGCGTCGAGGCGGGCGTGCTGGCCGGGCCCCGGGCCGGGGTGTCGTATGCGCTGATCGTGTGCTTCGACGACCTGTCCATCGCGCATCGCCTGCGCGCGCACGAGGTCTTCCGCACGCTCGGGGTCGAGCTGATGGAGTACGTCTTCTAGGTTCAGAAGACGATCGTGTGGTTGCCGTGTCGGATGACGCGGTCCTCGGCATGCCACTGCACCGCGCGCGACAGCACGGCGCGTTCGACGTAGGCGCCGTGCGCCTGCAGGTCAGACGCGGTCATCGCGTGGGTGACCCGTGCGACGTCCTGCTCGATGATCGGACCTTCGTCGAGGTCCTTCGTGACGTAATGGCTGGTCGCGCCGATGAGCTTCACGCCGCGGTCCTTGGCCTTGCGATACGGGGCGGCCCCGACGAAGGCGGGCAGGAACGAGTGGTGGATGTTGATCACCGGCACCGCCACATCCTCGAGGAACGTGTCCGACAGGATCTGCATGTACCGGGCGAGCACGACGAAGTCGACGTTGCCCTTGAGCAGCTCGACGATCTTCGCCTCGGCCGCCGACTTGTCCGGCCCCTGCGAGGGCACGTGGAAGAACGGGATGCCGAAGGACCGGACATCCTCGGCGGTGTTCGTGTGGTTCGAGATGACCATCGGGATCGTCACGGGCAGTTCGCCACGGCGGTGCCGCCACAGCAGTTCGAGCAGGCAGTGGTCGCTCGTCGACGCGAGGATCGCCATCCGCTTCGGAACCGACTGATCGGTGAGCTTCCACTCCATCCCATACGGGGTCAGGGTCTTGGCGAGGTCTGCCTCGATCTCGGGGAGGGCCGCCGTCAGGTTCGGCCGGTTGAAGACGACCCGCTGGAAGAACGCCCCGCCCTGCGGATTGTCGGAGTACTGGTCCAGGGTGACGATGTTCCCCTGATTGCGGGTGATCAGGGCGGTGACCGCGGCGACGAGTCCGGCCTTGTCGGGGCCGTGGACGATCAGGCACGCGTGATCGCGCAGGGATTCGTGGTGCAGTGTCATCGGGAGCTCCTCCAGCCGAGTATCAGCCTCGCTCAAGTCTGGCCCGTGCCGAACCCGTGCGCGCAATCGGGGGCGGTCAGACCTCCAGCGGCCAGCCGGTGTAGGCCTCGGCCAGATAGGTGCGGCCCGCCTCGGATTCCACGACCGAGCGCAGCTCGCCGAGCTGGCGGCGGCGGTCGAAGTCCGAGGCATCCGGTGCCACGTGGAGCATGCTCGTCATCCACCAGGAGAAGTGCTGCGCCTTCCAGATGCGGTGCAGCGCCTTCTCCGGGAAGGCGTCGAGCAGCCGCTCGTCACCGTCGAGGAGCAGCGCCCGCAATGCCCGCTCGAGGATGATCACGTCGGCGACCGCGAGGTTCATCCCCTTCGCGCCCGTCGGCGGGACGGTGTGGGCGGCATCCCCGACGATCGCCACGCGGCCCCGGCGCAGCTCGTGTGCCACGAAGCTGCGGAAGCGGAGGACGTCGCGCTGGAAGATCGGACCCTCGGTGAGCGTCGTGCCGGGCACGCGGGCCTGCAGCATGTCCCAGATCTCGGCATCCGACAGCGCATTCGGGTCGGCTTCGGGGTCGCACTGGAAGTACATCCGCTGCACCGTGGGGCTGCGCTGGCTGATCAGGGCGAACCCGTCGGGGGAGTTGCTGTAGATCAGCTCGTGAGCGCTCGGGGGTGCTTCGGTGAGGATGCCGAACCACGCGAACGGGTATTCGCGGAAGTAGCCGCCCGTCGACGAGCCGGCCACCGCCGGGCGGACGACGCTGCGCGAGCCGTCGGCGCCGACGACGAAGTCGGCCTCGATCACGTAGTGCTGGCCGTCCGCGTCGGTGGCCACGACGCGGGGCAGGGTGCTCTCGGCATCCTCGACCCGCTCCACCGTCACACCGAAGCGCAGGTCCTGGCCTCCGGCGAGACGCGCGGCGATGAGGTCCTTCAGGGCTTCGTGCTGCGGGTACAGCCACACGCTGCGTCCCACCAGACCCGGAAAGTCGATGCGGTGACCGTGGCCGGCGAAGCGCAGCTCGATGCCGTCGTGCCGGGTGCCGACGGTGCGCGCACGACTGAACTCGCCGAGCGTGTCGAGCAGTTCTACGGTGCCCTGCTCGAGGATGCCCGCGCGGATCGTGCTCTCGATCTGCTCCCGCGACCGCTGGTCGACCACGATCGACGCGATCCCGGACTGGGCGAGCAGGTGCGAGAGCAGCAGGCCGGCTGGGCCGGCGCCGACGATGGCGACCCGGGTGCGGATGGTGGCGGTCAAGGCGTCTCCTTCGACGGATGGCAGCGGATGCCGCAACCCCAGTGTGCGATCACAGCCGGCTCGATCCGCCCTGCGATCCCATTGAACGGGAAAGTGCTCTCACCCGCGGAAGCCGAGAGACCGCTCGATCTCGCGCTTGCCGGCGTGCAGTTCGACCAGGGCGGGTTCGACCGGGTCGTCTCGCCGCAGGACGACCGACAGCGCGGCGGCGACCGCGCCGGTCTCGTCGCGCACCGGGACGGCCACGCCCGTCGATACCGATTCGATGAAGCCCCGGGCGACGGCGTGCCCGAGCGCACGCACCTCCGCGAGTTTGCGGCGCAGCGCCGTCGGGTCGGTGATCGTCTCGCGGGTGAGTGGCAGGAGCGGTGCCGCGAGGACGCGCTCCTGCAGGTCGCGGTCGCCGAACGCGAGCAGCACCAGCCCCGAGGACGACGCGTGCAGCGGCAGTCGCCCGGCGATCCGGGTGACGTTCGAACCCGAGCCCGGCCCGCTCAGCCGCTCGAGGAAGAGCGCCTCGTCCTGCTCGAGGATCGCCAGCTGCGTGTGCTCCCGCACCCGTGCCTGCACCCGCTCCATCGCCGGCATCGCGGCCTGGCGGAGCCGCAGCGCCTGCGACGAGCGGGTGGCCAGCTCCCACAGCCGCATGCCGATGCGGATGCGGCGGTCGTCGTCGCGCTCGAGCAGCCCGGCGTCGACCAGCTCGCCCACGATCCGGTGCGCGCTCGAGCCGGGCAGCCCCGCGCGGCGCCCGATCTCGGCGGCGGTCTGCACGGTCCGCGTCGGGGTGAAGGTCTCGAGCACGCGCACGAGCCGGTCGGTGACGGAGTCGCCGGAGGTCGAATTGGCCATGAGCAAGGATGACACGACTCCCATTGGATGGGAATCGCGGTGCGGGCGGCCTCGCTCCCGGGGGACCATAGGTGGCCCCTTGCAATCGTGCCGGTGCGCGATCGACCTCGAAGGAGACGCCGATGACCCCAGCCGCTGCGCCGGAGAGCCTGCTCGCCTCGCCTGACCAGCTCTCCCAGGCCGAGATCACTCAGGAGATCATCGACTGCCACGCCGCCGCGGACGCCCGTGAGGCGGCCGGTGAGCGGGTGGCGCCGACCCTCCACGACTTCCCGCCGTATCGCTCCAGCATCCTGCGGCACCCCACGAAGAACCCGAAGCTGGTCGACCCCGAGACGATCGAGCTGTGGTCTCCGGCGTTCGGGCAGCGGGATGTCGCCGCGATCGAGTCCGACCTGACCCTGCAGCACACCGGCGAGCCGCAGGGCGAGCGGATGACGGTGCAGGGCCGCCTGCTGGATTCGTGGGGGCGGCCGCTGGCGAACCAGCTGATCGAGCTGTGGCAGGCCAACGCCGCGGGGCGCTACATCCATCAGCGCGACCAGCACCCCGCTCCGCTCGACCCGAACTTCACCGGYGCGGGCCGCGTGGTCACGAACGACAACGGCGAATACAAGTTCACGACGATCAAGCCCGGGGCGTACCCGTGGAAGAACCACGTGAACGCGTGGCGGCCCGCGCACATCCACTTCTCGGTGTTCGGGTCGAGCTTCACGCAGCGCATCGTCACGCAGATGTACTTCGAGGGCGACCCGCTCTTTCCCCTGGACCCGATCTACAACACGATCCGCCGGCAGGCCGACCGCGACCGGCTCATCGGGCACTACGACCACGACCTCACGGTTCCGGAGTTCTCGATGGGCTACCGCTGGGACATCGTGGTCGACGGCCCGGATGCCACCTGGTTCGAGCCCGAGGAAGGAGACCACTGATGGCCGAGAACACGGTTCCCGAGAAGACCCACCTGCCGAGCCCAGGGCAGACGGTCGGACCCTTCTTCGCTTTCGGCCTCGACTATGCGAAGAAGCACGAGGTCGCCTTCCCGCACAGCCCCGGTGCGATCGTGGTCGGCGGCACGGTCTTCGACGGCGCCGGCGCGCCGATCCCGGATGCCGTCATCGAGATCTTCGGCGCCGACTCCGATGGCACCGTCCCGCGGTCGCGCGGCGCGTTCCGCCGCGACGACCACAGCTTCACCGGCTTCGGCCGCGCGGCGACCACCGACGAGGGCCGCTACGAGTTCTGGACCCGCAATCCCGGCTCGATCGGCGGCGGCGCACCGTTCTTCGCGGTGATCGTCTTCGCCCGAGGCCTGCCGGACAAGCTGCACACCCGCATCTACCTGCCCGAGGACGAAGCCCGCCTCGCCGCCGACCCGCTGCTCGCGTCCCTCGAGCCGGACGAGCGCGCTACGCTCATCGCGACCCGCACCGCTGAGGGTCACCTGCACCACGACATCCGGCTGCAGGGCGACGAAGAGACCGTCTTCCTCACGTTCTGACCCGCCCACGCCGCTGAGCGATCACGCGGACACCCTGGAGGCACGAGTGGGACTGCTGTCACCGATCACGGTCGGGTACGACGACGAAGTGACGGATGCCGCGATCCTCGACGCGCTCGTCACCGTCGAGGTCGCCCTGGTGCGCGCGTACGGGGCGGTCGGCGTCGCGCCGGCCTCGGTCGTCGCGACCGTGGACGAGGCCTTCGCCGACGGACATGGGATCGACCCGGCCGCGCTGGCCGCGGCATCCGTCGCCGGAGGCAACCCGGTGATCCCGCTCGTCGGGCAGCTGGCAGAACGCGTGCCCGCCGAGGCGCGCCTCTGGGTGCACCGAGGGGCGACGAGCCAGGACATCCTCGACTCCGCCCTGATGGTTATCAGCCGCGCGGCGGCGGACCGGATCCTGTCCTCCCTGGGCGACCTCGAAGCCGCTCTGGCGTCGTTCGCCGCCGCGCATCGGGACGACGTCGCGGCAGCCCGCACGCTGACCCAGCACGCCGTGCCGACCACGGTCGGGCTGCGCGCGACGACCTGGCTGCGCGGCATCCGCCGGGCGAGCGGGCGACTGGATGCCGCGGCCCGCGCGCTCCCGGCGCAGCTCGGCGGTGCGGCCGGCACGCTCGCGTCGTTCGTCGAGATCGCCGGGGCCGAGGCC
>NZ_JBFUFC010000029.1:0-27755 GCF_056403635.1 Microbacterium sp. P2_F9
GGCGGACCTCACCTCGCGCACGCACGGATCGACGCTCGAGCAGCTGCTCGAGCGACAGGGACTGCTCGACGACATGCCGGATGACTGGTACGACCCGGCTACCGAGGCCACCTGGCGGGCCGTGTCGGAGTCTCTCGCGCAGAACGCATCGGGAGACGTCCGGGCGTTCTTGGGCGACGTGCGCGAGCAGTCGGTGTGGAACGAGGTCGAGCTGCCGACCCTGATCGACAATCCGAATGTGACGTCCGTGACCGTCATCGATGCGCAAACAGGAGATGTTCTCTATGTCTACCGACGCTGACCGACCGTCTGGCGAGCTTCTCGCCGAGGCGATCGTCGCATTCACCGGTCGCGGAACCCGCAAGATCCCGACCGCCGACGAGGCTGCCGTGTTCGCGCTCGATCCAGAGCGCTTCGACGAAGTCATCGCCGCGGTGAAGGCGGTCCTGAAGGTTTCCGACTCGATCGTCGTCGATGAGAGCGACCGCAGCGAGGTGAAGGGTGCGGTCATCGCCAAGCACCGGGAGCTGCTCCCCCATCTGGACGATCGCGCGATCGACGCCCTCGTCTGGCGGTGGGGCTACATCACCTTCCACGGTTGACGTCAACGACGACTCAGCGAACTCGGCGTGTGAGACGGGAGTAACGGATGCCTCGCAGCAGCGTCGCGCTGACACAAACGCCGCTCAGCGGCGACGCCGTCGTGGCCGCGGCCGAAGCTGTGCGGTCGCAGAAGCTCGGCGCGGACGTCGAGGCGTTCGAGGCCCGCGTGCTCGATGAGGGCGCTGTGCTTCAGATCGTCGCCGGCGACGACGTGGTGCTGTCGGTGCTGCGGCCACGGCTGCTGCCCCGTCTCGACGAGGTGGAGCGGCTACTCCCCGGCGTCACACCGCCTGCCGGCACGTCCTGGTGGACCGACGCCTACACGCCGTGGCAGCCGCATGGTGCGATCGGCGTCGCGATCCTCGAGGCGGCGGCCCAGGCATCCGGCGGGATCGTCGTGCACCAGGGGCTCGCGCCCCAGCGCACTCCGCGCTGACGGCGCCGCTGTCGCGGCATCCGTTCCGAGGAGATCTCGAGTACTGAGGACGATCCGAGGGGAATTCGTCCTCCGAAGTGCGAATCTCCTCGGCTGGCGGGGAGCTATGCGCCCTTGAGGCGCTCGGCGAGGTAGGTCTGAAGGCCGTCGAGCGGGATGCGCTCCTGGTTCATCGTGTCGCGATCGCGCACGGTGACGGCGCGGTCCTCGAGCGAGTCGAAGTCGACCGTGACGCAGAACGGCGTGCCGATCTCGTCCTGGCGGCGGTAGCGGCGGCCGATGGCGCCGGCATCGTCGAAGTCGGTGTTCCAGCTCATTGCGCGCAGGTCATCAGCGAGGCCGCGCGCGATGGGCGAGAGGCTCTCGTTGCGCGACAGCGGCAGCACCGCGACCTTGACCGGTGCGATGCGCGGGTCGAGCGCGAGCACGGTGCGGGTGTCGGTGCCGCCCTTGGCGTTGGGCGCCTCCTCCTCGCGGTAGGCGTCCACGAGGAACGCCATCATCGCGCGGGTGAGTCCGAACGAGGGCTCGATGACGTACGGGAGGTACTTCTCGCCGCTGGCCTGATCGAAATAGGCGAGGCTCTGGCCCGAGGCATCCATGTGGCTCTTCAGGTCGAAGTCGGTGCGGTTGGCGACACCCATGAGCTCGCCCCACTCCTTGCCGGGGAACCCGAAGCGGTACTCGACGTCGATCGTGCCGGCGGAGTAGTGCGCCCGCTCGTGCTCGGGCACGTCGAAGCGCCGCAGGTTGCCCGGGTCGATGCCGAGGTCGATGAACCAGTTCCAGCACGCCTCGACCCAGTGGTCGAACCACTCGCCGGCTTCGGCGGGGGGCGTGAAGAACTCGATCTCCATCTGCTCGAACTCGCGCGTGCGGAAGATGAAGTTGCCCGGCGTGATCTCGTTGCGGAATGCCTTGCCGACCTGGCCGACGCCGAACGGCGGCTTCTTGCGTGCGGCCGTGACGACGTTCGCGAAGTTGACGAAGATGCCCTGCGCCGTCTCCGGGCGCAGGTAGTTCAGGCCGGACTCGTCGTCGACGACGCCGAGGTAGGTCTTCATCAGGCCGGAGAACGCCTTGGGCTCGGTCCACTGACCCTTGGTGCCGCAGTTCGGGCACGGGACATCCCCGAGTCCGTTCTCGGCGGTGCGACCCTTGCGGGCCTCGAAGTCCTCGACGAGGGTGTCGCCGCGGAACCGCTTGTGGCAGCTCAGGCACTCCACGAGCGGGTCGGTGAACGTCGCGACGTGACCGGATGCCTCCCACACGCGCTTCGGCAGGATCACCGAGGAGTCGAGGCCGACCATGTCGCCCCGGCCGCGCACGAACGTCTGCCACCACTGGCGGCGGATGTTCTCCTTCAGCTCGGTCCCGAGGGGGCCGTAGTCCCACGCCGAGCGGGATCCGCCGTAGATGTCTCCCGCCTGGAAGACGAACCCGCGGTGGCGGGCGAGGGCGATGACTTTGTCGAGGCGGGACTGCTCGGCCACGGTGGCTCCAATGGTCGGGTGGGAGGCGCGGAAATCGCGGGATGCCGCGGACTCGCGGCATCCGTCCAGTCTACCCAGCGGAATCCGAGCACCCTGAGCGAGCCGAGGGGCTCAGGGTGCCACCGCGGTCAGCTGACGAAGCGGATCGTGGCGGGGTACTGGTACCACTCGCCCCGGTTCGCCTTCACTGCAGCGATGATCGAGAAGACGACGCCGGCCAGCCAGGCCGCGAAGAGGATCACGAACCCGATCAGCACGACGGTGAGGAGGCCGCCGACGAAGCTCACGATCAGCAGGGTGAGCTGGAAGTTCAGTGCGGTGGCGGCGTAGCCGCGGACGAACGGCCCGCGATCCTTGAGCACCAGATACCMGACCAGTGGGGCGAGGAAGCCGAAGAACAGCCCGCCCAGCTGGATGAGCGTCGCCCACAGCTTCTCGTCGGCCGGGCTCATCGTCGGGACCGGCTGCGGAGGGCCGTACGGGGGATAGTTCGGGGAAGTCACCTCTGAAGGATAGGCGCGATCGCCGGCGTACTCGACCCCCTGAGGTCGGGCCTACTGCGGCTGGGGGTCGGAGTCGGAGGCCTGCCCGAACGCCCGGTCCCACTCCTGCAGCTCCTTGCGCCGCCCGATCAGCCCGTCGAGCGACACCTGGAAGTGCAGCCCCCGGCTGGCGTTGACCTGCTTGATGTTGCCCACGAGCTCGTCCGAGACGGCCGAGAGCGCGCCGCGCACCTCGAGCACCCGMTCGTCGGGGTCGTCCCAGAGGTGGGGGTGGGTGAGGATGTCGAGGAGGTAGTCGCGATCGAGCGCCGCCGAGAGCTTGCGCAGCTTGTCGTCGTACTCGACGGCGGCGATCCCCCGCTGGTCGGCGCCGCTGCGCTTGTCGAGCCGGGTGAACAGCTCGGTGACATTGCCGGCGATGACGGCGATCTCCTGGCCGGTCTGTGYGGCGACCGGGTTGCCCGCCGAACCGACGGCGGCGTACTCGCCGGCGAGCGTCTGCAGGGCGATCACGCGCGTGCGCAACGACTCGGGCAGCCGCCGGTCGGCGCGGGAATTCCGCGAGCGCACGATGGCGACCACGCCGATCCCGGCGGCCAGCAGCGCAGCGACCACGATCGCGAGGGCGACGACCACGCCGCCGCCGACACCGGCATCGGCCGGTGGGGGCGCGGAATCGGATGCCGCGACCACGCCCTGCACGGTCTGCGTCAGCCCCGCTTCCAGGGTGTCGGTCGCGTTCTCCGCCTCGTTCGCGATCCGCAGTGCCTCGCCCTCGGGGAKGACGTGGGAACCTGCCAGCAGATCGTCGCCGACGGCGACGATGATCGTGTCGTACTGGGTCTTGGCCGCGATCTCCGCGACGATCTCCGGGCCGGAGCCCTCGAGGCTCGCATTGTCGGAGAAGACCACAACCGCGATCGAGGCATCCGTCACCTGCTGCTCGAGCTGGGCGGTGAGCTCAGCCGATCCGCTCACCTCAGGGGAGACGTACACGTTGTCGCTCTGGAGTGCGGCGACGGCGTCGTCCACGTACCCCGCGGAAGCGGTGACAAGCTCCATCGGTCGCCAGCCGCCTAGAAGTTGTTGATGACGGAGGCGAACACGAGGTCGATGCGCGCAGGGTCCGACGCGTCGAACCACTGGCCGCCGGTGGCTTCGGCGATGCGCTGCAGCGCTCCGGTGTCCGCCCCTTCGCCATACGCGATCGGGAACACCCGGACCGGAGCGGCTTCATCACCTTCGCGGGCGGACTTGCCGATCTTCGCGACGAGGGAGTCCAGCGAGATCTTCGAGTCGGTGTCCTGCCCGTCGGAGAGCACCACGATGGCGTTGATGCGACCGGGTTCGGCGCGCTTGATCATCTCGTCGTAGGCCGCGGCGACGGCGTCGTACAGCGGAGTGCCCTGCCGGTTGACGAAGCGGAGGTCGTCGAGCGAGCTCCGCAGCGCCTCGCCGTCCGAGGCGAGGGGCGAGACCTCGCGGAGCACGGAGATGCCCTCGCCCTCGGGCGAGGACATGCCGGTCGTGAAGATCCAGATGCCGACCTCGTCGGTCGAGCGGAAGTGCCCGAGGGTCGACTGCGCGCCCTCGATCGCACCGTCGAGCTTGGACCGGCCATCGCCGATCGGGTCGTCCATCGATCCGGACACATCGACCACTTCGAGCACGGAGGAGGGCTTGCGGATCTGCGTCCACTGGTCGATCGCCGCGGACACCACGTCGACCTCGGGGCGCGGGAGCGTCACGGCCGGCTTGGCCGGGTCGACGCCATAGGCCTCGGTGAACAGGTCGCCGAGCGGCACCGACTCGTCGAGCGGGCGGAAGCCGTACTCGGGAAGGATCTCCTGCGCCGCCTCCGTCTGCAGGAAGGCGACGAACGCCGCGCCGGCGGTCGCCTGCTCGGCGGTGACCCAGTCGGCGCCGAGGACCGTGACGGGGTTGTCCGACCACATCGAGCCGCCCGAGGGGTAGACCGCGACGAGCTTCTCCTTCGGCGGGGTCAGCTTCTCGCCGGGCTGCACGGTGTGCGAGTCGGGGTTGCCCTGGTTGTAGTTCAGCAGCGAGGTCTCTTCCAGTGCGACCGCGGAGACGTATCCGGAGCCGCCGGCGCCGTTCTGCGTCTCGTCGTAGAGGGTGGCCAGCACCTTGCCGGTGGTGTCGCCGTAGTGGATCACGCACTCTTCGAACACGCGCGAGAAGTCCTCTGCCGCCGCGACGTCGTCGGTGGTGAGGTCGGCGGTCTTGCCGGAGGCCTCGTACGACTGCATGAGGATCGCCGAGAGCCCCGTGGTCGAGGTGTTCGGGTTGGTCTTGGAGATCTTGAACGAGCCCCACAGCGGCTTGCCGACGCTCCCCCAGCCGGCCGGGTCGGAGCACAGGCGCTCGAAGTCGGAGATCCCGATCTCGGCGCCGGGCCAGCCGAGCGCGCGCGCCATGGTCTCGGGCACACCGAACACGACCGGCGTGTGGGTGAACGACACCGGCTCGCCGACGAGGGCGGGCGAGGCCGCAGCCGCGACCCGTTCGGTCCACACGGTCGAGGCCGGTGACCAGAGACTCGGCCACCGTCGCTCGTTCTCATCCGGCCAGTCGCCGCCGGCAGTGAGGATCCGCGTCGCCTCACCGGAGGACACGTTGATGGGGCGCACCGTCGCGCAGGTGTCCAGGGCCGCCGCCTCCGGCGACCCCTTGAATGCCTTCGCCAGGGCGTCGAGCATGTTGACCTTCTCGGAGGATGTCGCGACCACGACGTTGGTGCAGCCGTCGTCGGCGAAGTCTCCGCCGCCCACCGTGTCGGGCTCGGCGTCCGAGCCGAAGCATCCGGTCAGCGACAGGAGCGCGGCCGCGATCACGGCTCCCACGGCCAGGGAGCGCCGATGCGATCCTGACGACGAGGAGCGGGTCGGACGGGTGGAAGTGGAAGGTCGGCCGGGAGCCATGCGTACAGCGTAAATCCCGCAGGTCCGCGGCGGGCACGGGATCCGTCGTGGCCGGTGCGAGCGGAGCATCGGTCCCTGAGCCAGTCGAAGGGTCCGATGCGCAGCGCCGGACGCTTCGACAAGCTCAGCGACCGGCTCGGTCAGCCGCCGAAGCCGCACCAGGCGGCGACCCAGGTGAGGATCCTGCCGCGCAGGTCCGCGGGCGCGGCGAGCTCGATCTCGCCCGGATCGCCCTCCACTTCGACCGCGAGCGTGAAGATCGTGCCGCGCTTGTCCTCCTGCACCGCGTGCGGATCGCAGCGCAGCGGCACGAGCGGGAGCGACACCACCACGGCGTCGGTGTCGGCAGCGCTGACCTCGAGGTCGAGGGTGTGCGTGTCGGCCGTGTCGCCGGCCCCCTGCCCGAACGTGAGCAGGTTGGTCGTCTGGATGCCGCGGATCACGGCTCCTGCCGCACCGGTGGGCCGGATCGTGAGTTCGAGCGAGGCCGGCGTGCCCGCCGGCGACGGCGTGAATCCGGTGAAGGCGAGGTCCGCGGCCTTCGCGAGCAGCGCCGCACGGCACTCGCGCTCGTGCAGCGGCGCCACGAATCCGACGGGATCGGGGAGCGGCGCCGTCACCTCGACGCTTTCGCCGCCGGTCGAATAGTCGAACGTGACGGATGCCTCGGCATCGGCATCCGCGTCCACCCCGGCACCCGCGCAGGCGGCCGCGGGCAGCTGCACCCGGATGTCCACGGTGCTGCCGGCGGCGACCCGGCTGTCGCGCTCGACCACCCGCACCGCGGGGCCGTCGAACCGCGGGTCCGCCACCCGAACCGATCCGATCGTGAGCACGTCGTCCGTGCCGTTGACGATCTCGACATTCGCCTGGCGGGCGGCGACGTCCGACCTCAGCTGCACGAAGGCGACCGTGACCCCATCGGGCAGCGCCGTCGCTCGGCCGGAGGGCGCGGCATCCGGAGCATTCGCGGCACAGCCGGCCAGCACGAGGACAAGCGCGACCGCCGCCGAGACTCCGATTCGCCGCCGCACGCGCTACCGCCGCACCAGCACCCGCAGGGCCGTGAAGTCGTCGAGCGCGACCTGGTCGATCTCGACGCCGAGCCCGGGGCCGGTCGGCACCCGCACATGCCCGTCCTCGAGCACGGCCGGCTCGGTCACGATGTCGCGGTGGTAGAACCGGCTCGACGCCGACACATCCCCCGGGAGCGTGAAGCCCGGCAGGGCTGCCAGCGCGGCGTTCGCCGCACGCCCGATGCCGGTCTCGAGCATGCCGCCGCACCAGACCGGGATCGCGGCATCCCGGCACAGATCGTGGATGCGCACGGCTTCGAGGTAGCCGCCGACTCGGCCCGCCTTGATGTTGATGACGGATGCCGCGCCCAGCGCGAGCGCATCCCGGGCGGCCTTGACCGACGTGATCGACTCGTCGAGGCAGACCGGCGTCGTCAGGTGGCGGGCGAGGGTGGCATGGTCGACGATGTCGTCCTCCTGCAGGGGCTGCTCGATGAGGAGGAGGTCGAAGCGATCGAGCTCGACGAGCGTCTCGATGTCGGCGAGCGTGTAGGCGGAGTTGGCGTCGACCTGGAGGGGGATGGCGCCGAATGCCTCGCGGACGGCCGCGGTGTCGCCGATATCGCGTCCGGGTTTGATCTTGATCTTGATCCGCACGTAGCCCTCGTCGAGGTACCCGCGGATCACCTCCACGAGCGCAGCCGGGTCGCGCTGGATCCCGACGCTCACGCCGCTCGGCACCCGGTCGTGGACCGCGCCGAGGTATTCACCGAGCGGGCGGCCTTCGGCGCGCAGCGCCGCGTCGAGCACGGCCAGTTCGAGCCCCGCCTTGGCCATGCGATGACCGACGAACGGATGCAGCACGCCCGCGACGTCCTCGGGCGCGAGCGCGGGGCGATCGAGAAGCGCCGGGATGAGCCAGCGGGTCGCGACATCCCATGCTCCCTGCGTGTACTCGCTGGAGTACAGCGGCGACTCGCCCGTCACGATCTCGCCCCAGCCGTCGCCGTCGGCGGTCAGCGCGCGCACCACGATCACCTCGCGCACCGTCTCGGTGCCGAAAGAGGTCGTGAACGGCGAGACGAGCGGGATCTGCAGCACCCGCAGCTCGAAACCTTCAAGGGTCACGGATGCCGCGGCTCGGGCGATGGGCATGCGCTCAGGCTACGCCCGGCCCGTGCGCCGGTCAGTTCAGGGCGCGAGTGCCGGCCGGGATGCCGCCCCCGGCGTGAATGGCGCGCACGAGGTCCTGCAGCGCCGTGAGCGCGACCCGCTGCGGCGCCGGGCCGTACGAGACGCGCGCGACGCCGAGTTCCTCGAGCTTCGCGAGCGAAGGGCCCCCTGCCCCGATGACCGAGAGCTTGCGCGGACCGAAGGCCTCGACGAGCGTGCGGATCTGCTCCTCGTCGAGCTTGCCCGGCACGAACACCACGGGTGCGCCGGCCTCGATGTAAGCCTGACCGCGGGTCACGGCATCCGCGAGATTCTCCTCCGGCGTGCGGTCGCGCCCGCGGACGAACGCGTCGGTGCGGGCGTTGAGCACGAACCGGATGCCCTCGGACTCGCCGGCGGCGAGCGCCGCCTCGACACCGCGGACGGCTTCGTCGAGGGGCTTCAGCTGGTCTTCGATGTTCGCGCCGACGACGCCCACGTTGATCGCGCGGCGGATCGTCTCGCCGATGTCGCCGTAGCCGGCTTCCAGGTCGGCGGACACCGGCAGGTCGGTGGCCTGCACGATGCGCTGGATGGCGTCGAGGTGCAGGTCGAGCGGGATCTGCTCGCCGTCCTCGTAGCCGAAGCTCGCGGCGATGGAGTGGCTCGCCGTGGCGAGCGCCTGGGTGCCCGGCTCGCCGGCGACGACCTTCGCCGAGATCGGGTCCCACACGTTCACGACGGTGAGGAGCTCAGGGGCTTCGTGCAGGTCGAGGAGGCGCCGTGCCTTGTCGTGGATCGTCATGCGTCCAGTCAAGCGCGGGAGGCGCGAATCGTCACGGGGGTTGACGCTCTGTGACGGACTCACCCCCAGGGCGACGCGCCGGACTCTCCGTCGCGCCGCGGCCGCAGCGTCGCGGGCGCGGGCCACGGCAGTTCGAAACGCTGCACCGGCACGTCGATCGCCCCGAAGTCGTCGGTCTGGATCACGACCCGTCCCGCGTCGGCGCGACGCGGCGGGCTCACCTCGACCAGCTTCACCCGGAGCGGCTCGGCGTCCGGGCGCTCCAGCATCCAGATCTCCGCGAGCCAGGAGAGTCCGCGGGCATCGAGCACCGCTTCGGCGTCGAGCCAGTCGAGGACATCGGATGCCGCGCGCCCGAGCAGGTCGACCGCGATCCACTGGTCGGCGCCGACGGCTTCGGACGCTGGCCGGATCCAGCCGAGCAGCTCGCCGTCGTCGCGGCGATGCGGGGTCCAGTCGTCCGGGATCACGGGGCCAGGGTACCGGCCATGCTCCGGGTCAGTGCGCGAAGATGCCGGCCCGCGGAGGCTCGGGGACCGCGAGGAACGATGCGCGTGCCGCGCGCGGCTGGTGGCGCCGCCACGCCAGCGTGTGCCGGTGCAGCAGCACGTAGCGCCATTCGGCGATCCGGGTCTCGATGTTCTCTCGCATGATGTCCTCCTGGAGTGGAGGAGGCGAGAGGGGCGACTCAGATACCTCAGCCGGCGAGCTCGGCGAAGGCGCGCACCGGGAACGTGCCGAAGTCCTCGACCGCGGGAGGGGCGGCGGTGAACCGGGCGCCCTGCGGGGGGAGCGCGCCGAGATTGGTCAGGTGCTCGACCACGTGCACCCCGGCGGCGAGCAGCAGCGAGTGCGCGGGACGCTCGCCGCCCGACTCGGTGTCGTCGATGTTCAGCGAGTCGATGCCCACGAGCACGACCCCGGCGTCGATCAGGTGCTGCGCACCCTCGGCCGTCAGGAACGGAGCGCCCTTCGCGTAATCGGGCTGACCGAACCAGCGGTCGAACCCGGTGTGCAGCAGCACCGCCGACCCGCGCACCTCGCGATCGGCGAGGGTCTCGGGACGGATGCCGCGCCGCTCCGGGGTCCATGCGTCTTCGAGGTGGAAGACCTCGGCGCGCAGCCCGACGAGGGTCGAGAGGTCGAGGCCCGCGAGGTCGGGTCCCTCGGCGTAGCGGTGGAAGGGCGAGTCGAGGTAGGTGCCGGTGTTGCCGATCATCGTGATGACGTCCATCGCGAACTCGGTGCCGGGCGCGTACTTCGCTCGCGAATCCTCGCGGGTGAGATGCGGCGTGATGGTCGGTGCGGGCAGCCCCGGATACGTCACGAGCCCCGCCCGGATCGGGTGGCTGAGGTCGACGATGCGGGTCTGGGTCGCGGCATCCGTCCCCTCCGTCTCCGGCGTCACGGCGATGCCCCGGCTGCCGCGGTGCGGCTCCTCGACGATCCGCAGCCCCCGCAGCTGCACGTCGTCGACGAGCGCGAGCCCGAGGTGCTGCACGAGCAGCCGGCCGATCGCGGCCTCGTCGAGGTCGGCGCTCGGCACATCGAGGCGGAACGCGGTGCCGCTCAGCTCACCCCCGTTGGCGAACGACAGGTCGAAGTCGAAGTGGGCGCGAAAGTCCGGGCTGGCCATGCGCTCGAGCCTAGGACGGGCGGATGCCGCGACTCCTCCGATCCTCGGAGAATGGCACCTTTCCTGACCGGTCGGCAGGATCCCTCCGCCCCGGCTCAGGACGCGCGCACGAACAGATAGCCCCGTTCGTCGTCGAACCCGCCGACGGTCAGACCCGCTTCGCGGTGGCCGAGGAAGCCCTCGCGGACGCGCACGCGCCAGCCCGCGGCATCCGTCGGCGATTCCCGACGCAGCGCCTCGATGTCGTGGGGCACCGCTACGGTCGCGACCACCAGGTCGTCGGACGGCGTCGGCACGGGCGGCGAGGCCAGCGACCACGTGACGAGGATGCGGTCGGACTCGTCGCCGCGGTTGACTCCGTCGTCCATGGGGCCGTAGCGGTTGACGAAGTAGTCCGTGAAGCGCGTGCCGAGCACCCGCAGGTTGAAGTGGGCGTTGCGTGCCACGAGCGGGTCGAAGGTCCACGTGATGTGGCCGACTTCGCGCGCGAAGGCCCACTCGCGCTGGTGCTGCTTGAGCAGGCGCCCGAGGCCATGACGCTGGTACTCGGGCAGGACGCCGGTGATGTGCGAGTGCATCGACCGGGTGGCCGGAGGGCCGAAGAACCCGACCGAGGCTCCGATGATCCGGTCGCCGTCGTAGAGGCCGACGACGTAGTTGCCCGAATAAGCAAGCGCGGCGACCAGATTCGGCGGCATCCCGCCGCGGTCACCGCCCCACACGTCGCGCAGCACCGCCGCGGCGGCGAAGGCCTCGTCGACCGTGTCGAGCGTGCGGATCTGGATGCCGGGGGGCGTGTCGACGTGCGGGTCGGGCATGCGCCCACCCTACAACTGGGGCCCCCGCGACCCCTGCCGCGCCCGTGCGACCCGTGCCCCTCCAGCGCGCCGATAGCCTGGAGCGATGGCTCCAGGGGACGAGAACGCACGCAGGCGACTCACCCGGATGCCTCGGCAGGGCGCCATCGTCGCGGTCCTGGCCGTTGCAGGGCTGGCCTCGTCGTTCATGTTCACGCTCGTCGTGCCGATCCAAGCGCGGCTCCCCGAACTGCTGAACGCGAGTCGTGAGGACACCGCGTGGGTCGTCACCTCGACCCTGCTGGCGGCCGCGGTCATCACCCCGATCTCAGGGCGCCTCGGCGATATGTACGGCAAGCGGCGCGTCGTGCTGGCGCTGCTCGCACTCATGGTGTTCGGCTCGGTCATCGCCGCGATCTCGCCCGGCATCGTCGGCGTCGTCATCGGTCGCACCTTCCAAGGCGCCGTGACCGGCGTCATCCCGCTCGGCATCTCGATCCTTCGGGACGTCCTGCACGAAGACCGCGTCGACTCGGCGATCGCCCTGATCAGCGCGACGCTCGGCGTCGGGGGCGCGCTGGGCCTGCCGATCAGCGCCCTCATCACGCAGTACGCCGACTGGCACGTGCTGTTCTGGGTCGCCGCAGGACTCGGCGTCGTGGTGTTCCTGCTCGTGGTGTGGATCGTGCCGGAGAGTGTGCTGCGCACGGCGGGAAAGTTCGACTTCATCGGCGCGACCGGTCTCGCGATCGGTCTCGTCGGCATCCTGCTCGCGATCTCGCGCGGCAACGTGTGGGGCTGGACGTCGGCGCCCGTGCTCCTCTGCGGGCTCGGCGGCCTTGCG
This sequence comes from Microbacterium sp. P2_F9, assembly GCF_056403635.1. NCBI lineage: Bacteria > Bacillati > Actinomycetota > Actinomycetes > Micrococcales > Microbacteriaceae > Microbacterium > Microbacterium sp. P2_F9. The sequence goes on from NZ_JBFUFC010000029.1 coordinate 12,228, forward strand.
GTGCTGCTCGTATGGGGCTGGTACGAGCTGCGGATCGCCGAGCCGCTGCTCGACCTGCGCGTCGCCGCCCGGCGGCCGGTGCTGCTCACCAACATCGCCTCGATCGCGATGGGGTTCTCGCTGTTCGCATCGAACGTCGCCTACCCCCAGATGCTCGAGCTGCCAATCGCGGTGGGCGGGTTCGGGCTGTCGCTCCTGGCCGCGAGCCTGGTGATCATGCCCGCCGGGATCGTGATGATGGTGCTCTCGCCGTTCTCCGGTCGGCTCGCCCGCACGATCGGTCCTAAGGTGCTGCTCGTCGGCGGCGCGGTCGCGCTGATCGTCGCGTACAGCTTCACGCTGCTCTTCTCCACCGAGGTGTGGCAGATCCTGGTGGCGAACTTCATCATCGGCATCGGCATCGGGCTCGGCTACGCGGCGATGCCGATGCTCATCATGCGCTCGGTGCCGCAGTCCGAGACCGGCGCTTCGAACGGCCTCAACGCGCTGTTCCGCTCGCTCGGCACGAGCTCGGCGGCGGCCGTCATCGGCGCGGTGCTGGCGACCTTCACGATCGCCCAGGGCGACACTCAGGTGCCCTCTCCGACCGCGTTCCACGTGTCGTTCATCCTCGGCGGGTTCGCGGCGATCGTCGCCTTCGCGGTGGCGCTGTTCATCCCGCCGCATCGCGCACCGCAGGAGCGGCATCCGTCCCTCCGCGAGTGATTTCCGGCGCGGGGGACTGTCGCAGGCGCGACGGGTCCCACTAGCCTGACGCCATGAGCGACCCAGGTGGAAACCCAGAAGAGATCCCGGTCGGCCCGCCTGACGCCCCGCCCCACGGAGCCGGGACGGCGGTCGATCCGGAGAGCGGCGGCGACCAGGACACCCGGTTCTTCGGGCAGCCGCGAGCCCTCGCGACCGTCTTCGGCGTGGAGCTGTGGGAGCGGTTCAGCTTCTACGGCATGCAGGGCATCCTGCTCCTCTACATGTACTACTCGGTCACCGAGGGCGGCCTCGGGATGGACAAGGCCATCGCGACCGGGATCGTCGGCGCGTACGGCGGCACCGTCTATCTCTCGACGATCCTCGGGGCGTGGGTCGCGGACCGGCTGCTCGGGTCGGAGCGCGTGCTGTTCTACAGCGCGATCGTCATCATGCTGGGGCACATCGTGCTCGCGGTGCTGCCGAGCGTGTGGGGACTCGGGATCGGCCTCATCCTCGTCGCCGTCRGCTCCGGCGGTCTGAAGGCGAACGCGACGTCGGTGGTCGGGACGCTGTACACCCCGAAGGACACCCGACGAGACGCCGGATTCTCGATCTTCTACCTCGGCATCAATGTCGGCGCTTTCCTCGGCCCGCTCCTGACCGGATTCGCGCAGAYCAACTACGGGTTCCACTGGGGCTTCGGCATCGCCGCGGTCGGCATGGGCATCGGCCTCACCCAGTACTCGTTCGGCCGCAAGAACCTCCCCGCATCGTCGCGCATCGTCTCGAACCCGCTCCCCCGGCGCCTGTACCTGGCGGTCGCGGGCATCGGGATCGCCGGCATCGCGGTCATCGTCGTACTGGTGCTGCTCGAGGTCATCCGCGCCGACAACCTGGCCGGCGTCGTCATCATCTTCACCCTGATCGCGGCGGTCGCCTACTTCGGCGTGATCATCTCGTCGAAGCACATCGACGGGACCGACCGGTCGCGCGTCTTCGGCTTCATCCCGCTGTTCATCGTGAACGTGGGCTTCTGGTCGCTCTACCAGCAGCAGTTCACGGTGCTGACGATCTACTCCGACGAGCGCCTGGATCGCACGGTCCTCGGCTGGGAGATGCCGGTCTCGTGGATCAACTCGATCAACCCGATCTTCGTCATCATCCTCTCGGGCGTGTTCGCCGCGATCTGGACGAAGCTCGGCACCCGTCAGCCGTCGGCGCCGGTCAAGTTCTCCCTCGGCGCGATCGTCATGGGAATCGCGTTCCTGCTCTTCCTGCCGTGGGCGAACGGTGCACCGAACTCGACGCCGCTGCTGGCAATCATCCTCATCCTGTTCGTGTTCACGATCGCGGAGATGTTCATCTCGCCTCCGGGTCTGTCGGTGACGACCAAGCTCGCCCCCGCGCGCTTCCACACCCAGATGGTTGCGCTGTACTTCCTTTCGGTGTCGCTCGGCACGAGCATCGCCGGCTGGCTGGCGCAGTTCTACGACCCGACCAACGAGGTGCCCTATTTCACGATCCTCGGCTTCATCGCGATCATCCTCGGCGTCGCGCTGCTGTTCAGCGTGAAGCCGGTGCTCAAGCTCATGAAGGGTGTGCGCTGACCCGCACCTCGTGGGTGGAGGTGCCAGCGGGCAGTGCCACGCGCTCGCCCGCGACGAGCTCCGCTGCGACTCCGAAAGGCACGGTGACGATGACGGATGCTGTCGCCCCGGCGCGCCGCCATTCGACAGCAAGCTCGCCGTAGGGTGTGCCAACGTGCGCCTTCACGTGGTCGACGCCTGCCTCGAAGTCGGGCTCGATCACCGCGGTCCGGAAGCCGGGAGAGGTCGAGCGAATGCCGGCGACCCGGCGGTAGAGCCAGTCGTCGACGCTGCCCGGTGCGTAGTGGTTGAAGGACATGGCACGAATCTCGCCCTCCGGCGAGATTGCGTCCCATGCCTCCCAGATGGTCGTGGCGCCCCGGTCCACCTCGTAGAGCCAGGACGGCATCTCGGACTGCCAGAGCAGCGTCCTGGCGACCTCCGGATAGCCGTGGTCGCACAGCACGTCGAGCAGGTACGGGGTCGAGAGGAAACCGGTGTCGAGGCGGTCTCCTCGTGCGTGGATGAGCTCGACGAGCCTGGCCGCGGCCCGCCCGCGAAGGCCGGCGGGCACCATGTGGAACGCCAGCGCAAGGACGTAGAGGCCCTGGAGCCGCACCGGGAGATCGCCGCTCTCATCGACGTACTCGGCGGCGAAGGCGGCGCGGACGGCTGAGGCACGGTCGGCGAGGGCCGCGGCATCGGTCTCTCTTCCCAGTAGTGCGGCGATGCGCGACGCGAGCGTGAGCGTGTGGGCCTGGAACATCGGCGCCAGGTACTCGCTCGTCAGCGCCGGAGCGATGGCGAGCGCCTCGTGGATCGGGCGGCCCTCCATGGTGGACGGAGTGAGCCAGTCGCCGAAGTGCTCGCCGGTGTTGAAGAGCAGCGCCTGGGCCGCGCGGCGCTCGGGCGGCAGGTCGTCGGCGAGCTCAGGGGGCAGTCCGGCTGCCGCGGTCGATCGCTGGTACTCGACCCAGCGCAGCATCGCGTCGTAGTTCTCCTCGAGCACCCGGCGGTCGCCGGTGCGCTCGTAGAGGGTCCACGGCACGATGGCGATCGCGTCGCTCCAGCCCGCGGCCGCGACGATCGACCCGATGCCCTGGGCGGTCGCAGCGGCTTCGGCGTCGAACGGCGAGCGCGGGGAGAAGATCGGGATGCGCCCATCGGGTAGCTGATCGGCACGGAGGTTCTCCAGCCAGCGGGAGAGGAAAGGCACCACCTGGGCGTTGTTGGTCGCGGCGCCCACGAAGGCCTGGAGGTCGCCGGTCCAGCCAGCCCGCTCGCGCTGCGGGCAGTCGGTGGGAATGGAGAGGAAGTTGCCCCGCTGACTCCAGACGACGTTGTCGTGCAGGCGGTTCAGCCGAGCATCGGACGAGCGGAACGACCCGGTCTGCTCGAGGTCGCTCGCGATGACCACCCCGGTGATGTCCTCACGGCGAAGGGCACTCGAGAGCCCGCTGATCCGGGCATATCGGAAGCCGTGGAAGGTGAACTCGGGCTCCCACTCGTCGTCGCCGCCCGCCGAGATGAAGACGTCGGTCTGCTCCTTGTTGATGCCGACGATGTTCGCGAACCACGAGCCGTCGGCGGCGAGCGTCTCGGTGTGCTCCAGGACGATCCGCTGGCCGGGCGTCGTCCCGCGCACGCGGAGGCGCACCCGGCCGACGAGCACCTGGCCGAAGTCGACGATCGCGCCCTCGGCCGTGGCGAGCACCGAGACCGCCGGCAGTTCCTGCACCCGTCGGATCGGCTCCCCGGCGAAGGGTCGGAGGACCGCATGGTCGCGACCGACCTCGGTGACCGGCATCCAGTCACTGTCATCGAACCCTGGCCGGTCCCACCCTGCGCGGCTCGCACGGCGGTCGAAACGCTCGCCCACGAACAGGTCGGCATACGTCCACGGGCCGGTCGCGCTGCGGACCTCGGCTCCGGATGCCACGACCTCGGTCACCCCGTCGGCATAGTCGAGGTGCAGCTGCCAGATCGCCGACGTGCGCGTGCCGAACTGCGCGCTGGACCCCGTGAGGCCGAGGCGGCCCGCCCACCAGCCGTCGGCGAGCGCGATGCCCAGCACGTTCTCGCCCTCGGAGAGCAAGGCGGTGACGTCGTACGACTGCACTGAGATGCGGTGCTCGTACGCGTCCGAGCCGGGCGCGAGCACCTGGTCGTCGGCCCGCTCGCCGTTCACGAACGCGGAGTATCCTCCCCGAGCGGTCGCGTACAGGCGGGCGCGAGCGAGGGCGCCGCGCACGTCGAACGACTGCCGCAGGAGCTGCAGGGGACGCAGCCGGTCCTCGGGCGCAGTGTCGGGGCCGAAGCCGCGGATCCAGTCGACGATGCTCCAGCGCTCGACGACGGCGTCCTGCTGCTCGGGCTCGACCCAGGCGGCCACCCAGTCGCCGGCATCCAGGAGTGCCGTCTCGAAGGTCGATTCCGCCCACGGGGTCCACCGGTCACCCGAGCGGCTGCGCACACGCCAGGTGTACCGGGTGTTCGAGGTGAGCCGTTCTCCGGCGTACTCGACGAGCGAGGTCTCGCGGCTCTCGACGGGCCCGCTCGTCCACACAGCGCCGGCTCCGGTGTGCACCGAGAGTTCGTACGCTTCCTGTGCGTGGTCGACGATCCACGAGAACCGCGGCGCGCGGCTGCCGATGCCGACCGGCGCGCGCAGGTACTCGACCCGGAGATCGCGAGGCTCGGGACGGATGCCGGGCAGGATGGGCTTCACGGAGCTCGTCCGTCTTCATCCTGGTGATGGAGACTCAGCTTGGCGAGCAGGTCTCCCCAGAGCAGGCGCATGTCGATCTCAGTGACGATGCGGCTGGTACCCGGCCGGAAGCCGGGGTCGAGCCCCGCTACCGCGGCGAGCGCGCCGTCTCCGAGGGTGATGACGCCATGCAGCGTGACGAACGCCGGAAGGTCGAGCAGGCGCTCGGCGAGCCAGCCGCCGGGGTACGACGAGTGGGCGAGCCCCGAACGGACCTCTGCGACCGAGACGCGCATGCGCTCATAGGTCTCGAGCGGAATCTGCACCACCGGAATGCCCGAGGCGAGGACGGATGCCGCAGCGGAGGGGGCGGTGTCCCTGTTGTACTCCGGAGCATCATTCAGGCTCCCGCCGATCCACACGAGGGTTACGCGTTCGCGGAGCGCCGGCTCGAGAGCGAGCGCCGCCGCCACATTGGTCAGCGGCCCACCGCAGAGGATCGCGAGCGGCACGTCGGACTCCGCCAGGCACACCTCCACGATCGCCCGTGCAGCCGGTGAAGGCTCATCCCTCGGGGCGAAGTCCTCCGCACCGCCCACGACGTCGTGATCGGTCGAGCCCAGCACCTCGAGCAGAGCGTGCGCGGCCCGCGCCCCGAGGGATGCGGTCGCCGAGGCATCCACCCCCGCGAGATGGGCGAGCACCGGATCGACCGGGGTGCAGGTGATCAGCTCGACCTGCACATCATCGGTCAGCAGCACGTGCGCGAGCGAGACGAGCCCGTCGGGGTCGCCGGCGAAGTCGTTGTCGACGATCACGCGCCATCGCGGGGTGACCATGTGTGCTCCAGGGGATAGCGACGGTCCGACGGTCATCCGCCGGCGGTGAACCTGGTCGTCAGAGTGCCGATGCCCTCGATCTCGCTCACCAGCACGTCGTCCGGGCCGATGAAGCGCGGCGGAGTGCGGCGGTTGCCGATGCCGGAGGGCGTCCCCGAGAAGATGATGTCGCCGGGCAGCAGCGGGCACACGGCCGACAGGCGCACGATCAGCTCGGGGACGTCGTAGAGCATCATCGACGTGCGCGAGGACTGCATCCCCTCGCCCGACAGACTGCACGAGATCCCGAGGTCGTCGCGATCCGCGAACTCGTCGGTGGTCACCAGCCACGGGCCGGTCGGGCCGAAGCCCGGGAACGACTTGCCGAGGCTGAACTGCGGGGCCGCACCCTGCAGCTGGGTGATGCGCTCGGAGAGGTCCTGGCCGACCGTGAGGCCGGCGACGTGGTCCCACGCGGATTCGCGATCGACCTTGTGCGCGGCCTTGCCGATCACGACGACGAGCTCGACCTCCCAGTCGACGTGCCCTTCGGGCAGCTCGACGACATGGTCGGGGCCGACGATCGACGAGGGGAACTTGGTGAACGTCACCGGCATGGAATCCGGCGGGTACCCCGCCTCGGCGGCGTGCTCGGCGTAGTTCAGGCCGATCGCGAACACCTGCCGCGGGCGCGGCACGGGGGCGCCGAGGTCAGTGGCGTCGAAGGTGACGGATGCCGCAGCCGCGGCATCCGGAACCGTCGATGCCCACTCCGCGAAGGCGGCCCAGTCGTCGAACAGCGCCTGGGGATCGGGGCCGAAGCGACCGTCCGACGCCGTGGCGACGTCGACCGCGCCGCCCTCGGAGACGAGGACGGCACGGCCGGCGAGGTTGGCGATTCTCACCAGTCGACCCGCTTCGGAGCGGGCTCGCCGTAGCGCTCTTCCCAGCTGATGACCTTGTTGCGGAGGATGCCCAGGCCCTGGATCTCGGCCTCGACCACGTCGCCGGGCTTGAGGTAGAAGTCGAAGGGGTTCTCCTGGATCGCCGCGACGCCGCGAATGGTGCCGGTCGAGATGAGGTCGCCCGCGCTGAAGATCTGCGGCGAGTGGTACGAGATGAGGTGCGGCAGCGTCACGACCATCTCGTTCGTGTTGCCCTTCTGCCGGACGTCTCCGTTGATCCGCAGCTCCATCGCGAGGTTCTGATAGTCCGGCACCTCATCGATCGTGACGATGTACGGGCCGATCGGGCAGAACGTGTCGATGGCCTTCGAGAACGAGAACACGCCGGACTCCATCTCCTTGCGCTGGATGTCGCGCGCCGAGATGTCGTTGAAGATCGTGAAGCCGGCGATGTGCTCCACCGCATCCTCAGGGCTGAAGAACTTGCCCGGCTTGCCGATGACCGCGAGCATCTCGAGTTCGTAGTCCATCTCGCGAGTGAGGTGGTCGGGGTAGACGATCTCGTCGTCGGGGCCGATGATCGCGTCGACGTTCTGGAAGAACACGATGCCCTTGTGCACGGGGTGCGACCAGTTGACCTTCTCGAGCTCTTCATGGTGGGCCGCGAAGTTGCCGGCGGTATGGAAGAACTTCTTGGGCACGATGGGCGCACGCAGCCGTACATCGCTGTAGGCGAGGCGCTCGCCGGTCTCAGCGACCTTGCCCTCGAGTTCGAAGTAGGTGCGGGTCGAGGGCACGTCGAGTTCGATGACGAGGTTCTCCTCGAGTTCGAGGCGGCCGACGCGACCGTCGTCGAAGGTGATGAGCTTCATGGTTTCTGTCTCCTAGGTGTCGGGCGGGCGCTCAGGCGCCGACCATGTTGAAGCCGCCGTCGGCGAGCATGTAGCCGCCGGTCAGGTGCGCCGCCTCGTCGGTCGCGAGCCACAGGCAGGTGCCGGCGACGAACTCGGGCGGCGGGATGATGCCCATCGGGGTCTGCGAGAGCAGCACCTCGCGGCGGCCGTTCTTCCAGTCCTCACGGTTGAGGAGACGCTCGGTCTCCATGAAGCCGGGCGCGAACGTGTTGATGCGCACGGCGGGCGCAAACGCCTTGGCGTAGGACTTCGTGATGCCGAGGATCGCGTACTTGGCGGCCGCGTACTGCGGGGCACGAGCCGAACCGCGGACGATCACCGTCGAGCCCACCTGCACGATGTTGCCGTGGCCCTGCTCCAGCATCCGTGCACCGAATTCGTGGGTCATGAGGAGGGTGCCCTTGACGTCGATGTCGATGACAGCGTCGAGTGCCTCCTGCGTGAGCTCGTCCCAGTTCATCTGCTCGCTCGAGACGTCGCCGACGTTGTTGACGAGCACGTCGAGCACGCCGAACGCTGCCCACACTTCGTCGGCCATGCGCTTGATCTCGGCCCACGAGCCGATGTCGGCCTGCACGAGGATGCCGTCGCTGCCCGCTTCGCGGATGCGCTCGAGCGTCGCCTCGGCGCCGGCCTTGGACGAGCGGTAGTGGACGGCGACCTTGGCGCCCTCCTGTGCGGCGCGAACCGCGATCTCGGCGCCGAAGCCGGTGCCGGCGCCCGTGACAAGCACGGTCTTGCCCGCGAAGCGGGGGAAGATCTGCGACATGTGTCTCTCCTATCGTCGTTGAAGTCTCAGACCAGAGTCCGGCCGCCGTCTATGTACATCACGTGGCCGGTGATGAAGCCGGCGTGGCGTGACGACAGGAACAGCGCGGGACCGGTCAGTTCGTCGGGAGTGCCGAGGCGCCCGGCGGGCACCAGGCTCTCGAGGTCTGCGCGCTTGCCCGGCTTGGCGAGCTCGCCGGCGGTGAGCGGCGTCTCGATGTAGCCGGGGGCGAGGGCGTTCACGGTCACGCCCGATGAGGCCCATTCGCGTGCCATGACCCGCAGAAGCTGGTTGATGCCACCCTTGGACGCCGCGTACGGACCGTGCGAGTGGTGGGCGAGCAGCCCCGAGACGCTCGAGAGTGCGAGCACCCGTCCATGCCCCTGGGCGACCATGTGGCGGCCGGCGGCCTGCGCCAGGCCGAACAGGGACGAGAGGTTGACGCGGAGGATGTGGTCCCACTCGTCCTCGGTGAAATCGAGGATTGGACGCCGGTCGTTGATGCCCACGGCGTGCAGCATCACGTCGAGTCCGCCGAGCCGCTCCACGACCTCCGAGACGACGCGGTCGCCCGATCCGTGCTCGGTGAGGTCGGCCTGGATCAGCTTGTGCCGTGCGCCGAGAGCGGCCAGTTCATCCCCGATGGCCTCCAGCGCACGCTGGTCGCGGTCGACGACGGCGACCGACGCCCCCGCGTTCGCATACGCGAGTGCGCAGGCTCCCCCGATCCCGCCGGCACCGGCGACCAGGACCCGCGAGCCGTCGAGTCCGAGCCAGTCGGCCCCCGTGCTCAGGGCGGTGTCTGTCATGACGTTTCCTCGATTGATTCATTCAATGAAAGTTGTTTTCGTAGATTGAATGTATGCTGATCTCAGCGATTCGTCAAATGGAGGACCATCGATGGCCGGACGCGTGCACCCCTTCACCCCCGAATCGCTCACGAGCGCGCAGCGCGACCTGTACGACGCGATCGCCGGCGGCCCGCGGTCGCAGGGGCCCCAGCACTTCGCCCTCACCCGCCGCGACGGGTCTCTGCGCGGGCCCTTCAACGCGCTGCTTCTCGCACCGGGGCTGGGCGCCGCGCTCCAGGATGTGGGAGCCGCGATCCGCTATCGCGGCGCGCTCAGCGACCGCTCGCGCGAGATCGCGATCCTGCTGGTCGCCGCCCACTGGGACAGTGCCTTCGAGCGCGAGGCGCATGAAGCGGTGGGCGCCGCCGCGGGGCTGACCGATGCCGAGCTCTCCGCGCTGCGCGGCCCCGATACGTCCGGCTTTTCTGGCGACGAGGGCCTGGTGGCGCGGGTGACGGCGGCGCTGCTCGACGGCGACCTCGACGACGACCTGTGGGACGAGGCATCCACGGCCCTCGGTGCGGAGGTGGTCTTCGAGCTCACGGTGCTCGTGGGGTACTACGCGACCCTCGCGCTGCAGCTGCGGGTCTTCCGGGTTGAGGCCTGACGTTGCACCCGCTCGCATCCGAAGATACGGTTTCACGCAATGAAAACTGACGAGCCGGCCGATGCGGCCGAGAAGACGCCCAGCCGCTACCGGATCGAGGCGCTCGCCAAGGGCCTGGATGTCCTGAGGCTCTTCGACGAGTCGGTGACCTCGCTGAAGCTGCGCGAGATCAGCGACCGCACCGGCATCCCGATGCCGACCGCCTTCCGCGTCGTCGCAACACTCGAAGAGGGCGGATATCTCGAGCGACTTCCGGATGGCAGCATCCGTCCCGGTGTCGCCGTCCTGCTGCTGGGCTCGGCCGCACTTCGCGGATCGAGCCTCGTGCAGCTGAGCGAGCAGCCCCTGCGGCACCTCGCCGAGCAGTCGGGCGAGACCGTCAACCTCGGCGTGCTGGTCGGAGACCAGGTGCTGTACCTCGCGCGCCTGCGCAACTCCGATCTCGTGACCGCGAACATCCAGGTCGGCTCGACGCTCCCCGCTGCCTACACCTCGATGGGCAAACTGCTGCTCGCCTACCTCAGTGACGCGGAACTGAAGGCGGCGCTCGCGAACCACGATTTCTCGAGGGATGCCGGCCCCAACGCCGCGGGATCGCTCGACGAACTGCGCGAGCGCCTCGCCGCCATCCGCGAGCAGGGCTACTCGCTGCAGGACCAGGAGGTCGCCGCCGGCCTGCGGTCGGTCTCGGTACCGGTCTTCGGGCGGAATGCCGCCAAGCCGGCCGCCGCGATCAACATCGCCGTGTCGACGCAGCGCCACGATCTCGCCTCCCTCCGGGGGCCGATTCTGCAGCGGCTGCGCGCGACGGCCGAGGACATCTCGCGGCTGCTGCGCGCGACCTGACACAACCCGAGGTCGGTGCGCGGCATCCCGGTGTCGCGGACCTGACCCGCTCGCTGGGCGGGTCTCAGCGCGCCGCGATCGCATCCTGGAGAAGCCTCAGAGTCAGCTCCGCGGCGGGATGGCCGACCTCGTTGAGATACCCGTGCATGGCACCCCGTGCCCGCACGACGTGCAGATCGACGCTGGCTGTGGCGAGCTCGCCGGCGAAGGCCTCCCCCGACGCACGGAGGCTGTCGAGCTCGGCGTTGACCATGAGCACCGGAGGAAGCCCCGCGAGATGGTGACCTCCCGCGAAGGCGTACCCGTCCGGGTCGCCCGCGGGATCGGGCAGGTAGTTGCGATTGATGGCGTCACGGGCCTCCGACGTGAAGATGCGGGCGGGAGGGACGGTCTGAAGCAGGCGCGCCAGCTCTTCATTGGGCTCCAGGATGCCGTCATGCAGCGACGGGTAGACCAGCGCCAGCAGGCTCGGGATGGCCGCCCCCCGGTCGCGCAGTCGCATCGCCGCACCCGCCGAGAGGTTGGCGCCGGCACTCGCGCCACCCAGGGCCACTCGATCGGGGTCGGCGCCATACGTGCCGGCGTTCTGCACCGCCCAGTCGAAGGCGGCCACGGTCTGCAGGCCGGCGACCGGGAAGCGCGCCCGCGGACCGGCAGCTTCGGCTTCAGCCCGCAGCTGCTCGGGGGACGGGAAGGCGGCATCGGGGTCGGGCGGTGCGAGTGCGGCCAGTCCATCGAGCGGTGCCAGCGTGTAATCCACGGAGACCACCGTGATGCCGGCTTCGCTCAGCCTCCGGCCGACCTGATCGGCCTCGGGCATCTCGAGGGTGCCGAACATGAACGCTCCACCATGGAGCCACACCAGGGCGGCTCCGCCGGGCTCCGAAGCCGGGTAGACGCGCACCCGGAAGACGTAGCCCCCGGCCTCGAGCGCGATGTCGTGCGTATCGGTCATGGTGATCCTCTGGGTCAGCGCGCCGTGTGGCGCGAGATGAAGTCGATAGCCCGGTCGAAGAGCGGGCCGGTGTCCGCGCAGCCCTGCCAGAAGTGCCTGCCACCCTGGACGGGGTGGAAGTCCACCTCGGCGCCGGCACCGCGAAGCGCCTCTGCGAGGGCGACGCTCTGCGAGAAGGGCACGTGCTCGTCGGCTGTCCCGTGCGCGATATGGAAGGGCGGAGCGCCGGGCCTCACCTGGTGGACGGGGCTGGCGAGCCGCGCGGTCTCGGGATGCCGGGCCGCAGGCCCGCCGATCCACCGGGCTTCGCGAGTGTCCGCAGGGGCTTCGCCGAGGTCGTGCTCAGCCATGGTGAAGAGGTCGGCCGGGCCGAACCAGTCGACGACCGCGCGCACATCGTCGCGACGGAGCGCGGTCAGCGCCGCGAGGGTCGCACCGGCTGAGACTCCCCACAGCACGATGCGCGAGGCATCGATCCCGTGGTCGGAGGCGTGCGCGTACAGCCACGCGAGCGCGGCATCCACGTCGTCCAGCTGCGCGGGGAACCGGGCCTCGCCGCTCAGCCGGTATTCGCAGGAGACGACCGCGAAGCCGGCGGCCACGATGCGGTCGAACGACTGCGCGTCGCTGATGCCAGGCGTGAGGACCTTGCGGCTCCCGCGCAGCCACCCCCCGCCGTGCAGGAACACGACGAGGGGAGCGGCTGCGTTGTCGAAAGATGCGGCGTCCGGGGTCCGCAGGTCCAGCGACAGCGGGYGGAATCCCGCGGGCTGTGCGAAGTCGATCTCGAGGATCGAAGTCATCACGACCTCAGTCGCGGAACTGGAACTCGGGCATGAACTGCGTCCAGTACTTCTCGCCCGCGGCGCGCATGGTCGGGTAGTCGGGAACGTAGACCCCCCGGGGCTCGGTGAGATCGGTCTGCTGCCCCATCGCGTGGAAGAAGCGCTCGAAGCCGGCCGTGCCGACGCCGAATACCTTGGTGGTGTTGTGGATCTGGAACGCGTGCACGACGTTCGCCGGGATGAACGCGAAGTCGCCCGTCGTCAGCGTGGTCTTGGTGTGGTAATCGGCCTCGTCATCCATCCAGATGCTGATCTCACCGTCGACGACGTAGAAGATCTCGTGCGTCTTGAAGTGCTTGTGCGCCGGAATCCGGTCGCCCTTGGGTCCGACCATGGTGAACGCGCCGTACTGGTCGTCGGTCTCATCGGCCGAGAGCAGAATCGAGAAGAGCTGGTCGAAGACGAGGGACTTCTCGCCCTCGCCGTTGCCGAGGACGAACGGCTTCGGGGCCGCCGGGAGGATGCCCGCGAAGGGCACCTTGTCCGGGTCGTCTGCAGGGAAAGTGGTCATGCTTTACCTCCTTGTGAAAGCAGTAGGTGCCGTTAGGCGGAGAACTCGGCGGACGGTGCCCGCGAATCGCTCTTGGTGCCTCAAGTCTCACCAGGATCCGCGGGGCAAGGAAGTTCGACATCCCTACCCGGCGTTAGCCTCGGACTAAGATCCGAGCATGGATGTGCCGATTCACGTCATCCGCTATTTCTGCGTGCTCGCCGAGGAGCTCCACTTCGGTCGCGCCGCTGAGCGGCTGAGCATCACCCCGCCATCGCTGAGCCAGCAGATCAGCCGCCTCGAGCAGCAGCTCGACGTCAAGCTCTTCGATCGGAGTCCGCGCAAGGTCGAGCTGACCCGCCACGGCCGCGAGCTGCTGCCCTTGGCGCGGCGCGTGCAGGACGATCATGACCAGCTGCTCGCCTGGGGCCGTTCACTCCAGCGCGAGCAGAAGACGCCCCTGCTGCGGGTGGGGGTCGTCGCGGCGGGAGCGGGCGCGCTCACGACGGCCGCCATCGCCTCGACGATGCAGGCCATTCCGCAGGCGCGCATCGAGATGCGCCGGCTCGGCTTCTTCGACGTCGCCTCCGAACTCGAGTCCGGCAACGTCGACGTCGTCTTCGCGCCCTCGCCCATGCGACTCCCCCCGCGCATCAGGGTCGAGCCGCTCTGGGTCGAGCCGCGGGTGCTCGTCGTGCCGGCCGGTCATCCGCTCGCCGATCGCGAGTCGGTCGCGATCGCAGAGACGAACGACGAGGTCTTCGTGTCCGTCGCGGGCGGCACACCGGAGGTGGTCGACTGGTGGATCGTCGACCCGCGCCCGGATGGCTCGCGGGTCAAGCGCGGCCCCACCGCCGACAGCGTCGATGGGCTGTTCGAGCTCGTCGCAGCCGGTGCGGGCGTGAACATCGCCGGGCAGTCGGCGTCGCGCCAGTACCGGCGCGACGAACTGGGGTTCATTCCGATCACCGACATCGATCCCGCCATGATCGTGCTCTGCAGCCTCAGCGACTCGCCCAACCCGATGGTCGCCACCTTCCGCGAGACCGCGCAAGCCCTCTCGCCGCTCGTGGAGGGCACACTCCACTGACGGTGTCCGCTATGCCGCCGGCGTAGCCGCCTTCAGCGCCTGCCAGGCCTCGCGACGTCGGGCCTGCTCGTCGGGATCGGGCACCGGCGAGGCCGCCATCAGCACTCGCGTGTAGTGCTGCTGAGGGTTGCGCATCACTTCGGCGGTGATCCCCTCCTCCACGAGCCGGCCACGATTGAGGACGATGACGCGCTGCGCGAGGAACTCGACGACCGCCATGTCGTGGGCGATGAAGAGGTAGCCGAGGTCCTTCCCGGCGCGGAGGTCCGAGAGCAGATTCAGCACCTGGGCCTGCGTCGAGAGGTCGAGCGCGCTGACCGCCTCGTCGCAGACCACGAGCCGCGGATCCGTCACGAGGGCGCGCGCGATCGCGATGCGCTGACGCTGGCCCCCGGAGAACTGCCGAGGGTATCGCGCTTCGGACCCCGGGGCGAGCCCGACGGCATCCAGCACCTCTTTGACGCGCCGATCGCGCTCCGGGCGCGCAACCCCCGCGACGCGCATCGGCTCGGTGATCGCGTCGCCGATGGGCCGGCGAGGATTGAGCGACGAGAACGGGTCTTGGAAGACCGCTCGCAGATCGCCCTGCAGAGCGCGCCGGCGGGAGGCGCTGAGACGCGTGATGTCACGACCCTCGAAGAGGATCTGGCCGCTGGTGACCGGCTGCAGCCCGAGGATGGCGCGGCCGATCGTGGTTTTGCCCGAACCGGACTCCCCGACGAGCCCCAGGGTCTCGCCCCGACCGATCGAGAACGACACGTCGTCGACGGCGGGCGCGCCATTCTTGTTGAAGCGGACGACGAGATTGCGAACCTCGAGGAGGGGAGCGGAGTCAGTGCGCTCCGCTGCGGACGGCACAGTACTCGCGGTGCTCACAGGTCTCCTCCTCCGATCGCGACGGGCTGTCGCCACTCTTCCTGACGTCCGCGCACCTCGTCGCGCCTGATGCAGCGGACGCCACCCTCGCCCTCCGCACGCTCCATGAGCGGGATGCCCGTCATGCACTCGTCGCGCGCGAACCGGCAGCGCTGGGCGAACYGGCATCCCGTCGTCCACGACCCGGGCAACGGCACCTGGCCGGGAATCGAGGCCAGGCGCGTCGTGCCCGCGAAGTCGAGAATCGCGTGCGGGTCTGCGGCGAGCAGGGCCATCGTGTACGGGTGCTCGGGACGGACCAGCACGTCGCGCACGGTTCCGGTCTCGACGATCTGGCCCGCGTACATGACCGAGACGTCGTCGCAGATGTCCGCGACGACCCCCAGATCGTGCGTGACCAGGATGATCGACATGCCTCGGGATGCCACCAGCTCGCGCAGCAGCGCCAGGATCTCAGCCTGGATGGTGACGTCGAGCGCGGTCGTGGGCTCGTCCGCGACGAGCAGGCGGGGCGAGCCGGCCAGGGCGAGGGCGATCGCCACACGCTGGGCCATCCCGCCCGAGATCTGGTGGGGGTAGCTC
>NZ_JBFUFC010000030.1:0-27510 GCF_056403635.1 Microbacterium sp. P2_F9
ATGCCCGACCTGCGCGACGACGTGGCGGCCAAGGCTCTCGAACTCGCCGAGGCGGAGCCGGTCGGCACGTTCCGGCGCGGGCTGCAGACCCTGATCGAGAAAGCACAAGCCCCGACCATCGAGGAACGCTGGGCCGCGGCCGCAAAGAACCGACACGTCGCGCTCGAACTCGGCGTCGATGGCATGAGTGACCTGCACGTGCACGCGCCGACCGTGGAACTCCACGCGATCAACGAACGGGCCACCGCGATCGCCAAGACCATGGTCGGCCGCGACGGCGAGACCCGAACCCTGGACCAGATCCGCACCGACGTGATCTGCGACCTCCTCATCGATGGCGTCACCGATGCCATGCCCGCCGAAGCACGTGGCATTCGGGCGTCCGTCGTGGTCACCGCCCCGGTGATGGCCCTCATCAGCGACAAAGCGGCGCTCGCATCGGATTTGCCAGTGGTGGAGGGCGTCGGACCGATCCCGGTATCGGTCGCCCGGGAACTGTGCGGCGGGGACACCCAATGGATGCGAATCCTCACCCACCCCGAGACCGGAATGGTGCTCTCCGTCGGCCGCGACCAGTACCGACCCCCCGCCGCGTTGCGGAAACTGATCAAATGGCGGGCCAACCGGTGCATGGCACCCGGCTGCGGAATGCCGGCATCGAGGTGCCAGATTGATCACAACGTCGCGTGGGAACACGGCGGCGAAACCTCCCTACAGAACCACGCGCCGTTCTGCCTCGGGCATCACATCGTCAAACACCACGGCGACTGGGAGGTCAACCAGATCCCTGGCAGCGGCGGCGCGATGGAATGGATCTCACCCACTGGACGCCGGTACGTCGTCCAACCCGAACGCAAGGTCCCGGTCTTCACCGTCGACCCGGCGCGCGATCCCGAACCCGTCGCGCCGTTCTGAGCCTCTCACCCGCTTGGCCCACCGGTCGTTGAGCGACACTTCCACTCGCTTGGCTCGCTCAGTGCGGGTCTACGCGAGACGAAACGCTGAGCCCTCGAGACACGTTTCGTCTCCTCGCTGCGCTGCTCGCTCAACGACCGGAACGGGCCCAGCGATGTCGAGCACGCCGCTACGGCCGGATGCCGCGGTACGCCCGCGTGCGGTACGGCAGGTCCACGACCTCGGCGCCCGCATCGTCCACGCGTCGCTGGGAATCGAACAGTTCCTCGACTGCCGCCAGAATGCGCGCCCGCTCCGACTCCTCCGCCGTGATGACGTAGCTGCGCGACGACACCATGTCGAGGAAGGCGCCACGCCCAAGGGTGCGCGACCACGACCACGACCGCTCCTCCAACCCGTCGAACGGATCGTCGACCCGCACCCCGTCGCCCCCAAGCATCTCCTCGGCGTGACTTCCGTGCATCGCCGCGGTCAACCGCGCGACCCACGGCACCGAGTCGTCGCGGATGTTCCACACCAGCCCCAGCACACCGCCCGAGCGCAGCACCCGCCCCGCCTCCGCGGACGCCGACGGGACGTCAACCCAATGCCACGCCTGTCCGTAGAGCACCGCGTCGAGGGATGCGTCGGGAAGCGGCATCCGCTCCGCACTTCCGACGAAAGTCGGCACACCGGGCACGTGCGATCGCAGTTCGGCGAGCATCGCCGGATCGGGATCGATCGCGACCACCTCGGCGCCGAGCCCAGCGACGACACGGGTGAGCTTGCCGGTGCCGGCACCCACGTCAGCGGCTCGCAACGCGCGTCCGTCGTGGTGCACCGGCTGCAGCATCCACTCGACGGACTCAAGGGGATAGTCCGGACGCCCGACCTCGTATCGACTCGCCTGGGACCCGAACGAGAGGGCCATCTCCTCGCGATCTGCCATGACCCGAGCCTACGACGAGGTCCATACTGAAGCCGTGGACGACTGCTGCGGACCACCGACACCGGACGGATACGAGCGGGAGTTCGACGCTCGATTCGCCGGAAGACTCGCGCGCGAGTACCGCGAGGACGGTCTGACGCCCGCAGCGCGCCACATCGTCGACATCGCTCAATCGAACGACCTCGACGGCGCATCGGTGCTGGAGATCGGCGGCGGGGTCGGCGCGATCCAGGTGGAACTGCTGCTTCACGGCGCCTCACGGACGACCAACCTCGAACTCTCGGGAGCGTACGAGACCGAGGCCGCGCACCTGCTCGATGAACACGGGCTGCGGGCACGCGCTGCGCGAGTGGTGGGAGTGGATCTCGCAGTGACGCCCGACGCCGTCGAGCCCGCCGACATCGTCATCCTTCATCGGGTGGTGTGCTGCTACCCCGACTACGATGCCCTCCTCTCCGCCGCCGCCGATCGCGCCCGCCGCGCCCTGATCTTCAGCCACCCGCCACGCACCTGGTACACCCGCTCCGCGATCTGGGCGGAGAACCTGATGTACCGCGTGACGGGCAATCCGTTCCGCTCGTTCATCCATCCGCCCGAATCGATGATCGACGTCCTCGGTCGCAATGGGCTCGAGCCGCGCTACCGGTACCCCGATCGGGTCTGGTCCGTCGTCGGCGCGGTGCGGGCGTAGCGACACGCCGTTCCGCCCGGCGCGCCTCCGTGCCCACACGCCCAACCCGGGTGACGCTGAAGCGTGCCCCTGGATTTCACCGCGATCGACTTCGAGACGGCGAACTCCAGCAGCGCATCTGCCTGCGCGGTCGGACTCGCCCGGGTCCGCGACGGCCGCGTGGTCGCCACGGCCGGATGGCTCATCCAGCCTCCCCCTGGACACGATGACTTCGTCGAGTTCAACACCGGCATCCACGGCATCCGTGCTTCCGATGTCAGGGGCGCGAAGGGGTGGAGCGCGCAGCTCGACGACCTCGCCGCGTTCGCGGGCGCTGACGTCCTCGTCGCGCACAACGCCGGCTTCGACATGAGCGTGATCCGGCGCGCGTGCGAGGCGACTGGCGACGATTGCCCGCCCTATCGCTACATGTGCAGCCTGCTGGTCGCGCGCAAGCTCTACGACCTGGAGTCCTACCGACTTCCCTCGGTCGCTGCGGTCGCCGGCTTCATGGACTTCGCGCACCACGACGCCGCCGCCGACGCCCTCGCCTGCGCGCACATCATGATCGACGCCGCCGGCCGGGCAGGGGCATCCGACCTGTTCGAACTCGCCGCCACGACGGGCGTACGGATGCCGCGCATCCCGGTCGCGGCGAAGGTCGTGGCTTCAGCGGCCGAGCCGGCAGCCGAGCCGGCACTCCTCGACTTCTCCGCACTCGCCGCCGCCGTCGCCTGACCCGCACGGCGCGCCGACCCCCGATGTCGGAGGCCTCACGCATCCTGATCCCATGGACGCACTCGTCATCTCCCTCCTCGCGATCGGATGCCTCGCCGCCGGCGCACTGGCCGGCTGGTTCACCGCGCTCGCCCGAGCCGCCGCGCGCACGAGCGATGAGCACAGCCAGCTGATCGCGCGACTGGCCGCCGCCGAAGCGACCCGCCAGGGAGTGCAGGCCCAGCTCGACCACCAGCAGCTGCTCTACCGCGAACTCGCAACGCAGACGCGCACCGACCACGCCGAGCGCGAGGATCGCGACCGGCGCGAACAGGCCGTTCTCCGCGCCCTCGCACCGGTGAGCTCCACGCTGGAGACGATGCAGCAGAAGGTCGAGCTGCTCGAACGAGAGCGACAGCTGCAGTTCGGCAGCGTCGCCGAGCAGCTGCGCCGCGCCCAGGAGTCCGACGAAGCCCTCCGCGCGACGACCGAGTCCCTGGCCGGCGCCCTGCGCTCCGGCGCGACGCGTGGCGTGTGGGGCGAGACTCAGCTGCGCCGCGTCGTCGAAGCGGCCGGGCTCACCCGCTACGTCGACTTCGACACCCAGACATCGATCACGACGGATGCCGGGGCCGGCCGCCCCGACATGGTCATCCGTCTGCCCGGCGACAAGGCGCTCGCGGTCGATGCGAAGGTGCCCCTCGACGCCTACCTCGAGGCGAGCGCGATCCCGTTCACCGCGCAGGGCGCCGAGGGCGCGCGTCGCAAGAGCCTGCTCGAGAAGCACGTGCGGGCCGTCCGAGCGCACGTCGACGCGCTCGCGAAGAAGACCTACTGGGCGGGCCTCAGCTCTAGTCCCGAATTCGTCGTGTGCTTCGTGCCCAGCGAATCCCTGCTCGCCGCCGCGCTCGAAGAGGACCCGTCGCTGCTCGACTACGCCTTCAGCAAGCGGGTCGCGCTGGCCTCCCCCGTGAATCTCTGGGCGGTGCTGAAGACTGTCGCCTACACGTGGACGCAGCAGGACGTCTCGCAGGAGGCCCGGCAGCTCTTCGACCTCGGCAACCAGCTCTACGAGCGTCTCGGCAGCCTCGCCGGGCATGCCGATGACCTCCGCCGGGCGATCGAGCGCACGGTCGACAGCTACAACAAGTTCACCGGCTCGCTCGAGACGCGCGTGCTCGTGAGCGCCCGCAAGTTCCCGGGGATCGACGCCACCAAGCTCGACGCCCTCGCAGCCCCCGCGGTGATCGACCGGGCAGCGCGACGACTCACCGCCCCCGAGCTGATCGACACGGACGACGACGATCACCAGTTGCCGATCCAGGACGCGAAAGTTCTCACCGCGGATCTCGGCGACCTCAGAGAGCGGATCTCATTCCCGGAGAGCGATGCGCTCCCCGCCTGGCACGGCTCAGGCGCCGCCGGGGATGAGGCTCATGAGCAGGATGACGCCGACTGACACGACCACGAAGGCGCCGATCATCCACCAGGCCGACACCTGGTGACCTTCATCGCGGCGCACGCGGAAGAACACGTCCGGGCGACGAGCCGGGTCGGTGGCGTCGGCGACGACCGCGTGTGCGCCGGTCTGCGGATTCGAGCTCTGAGCATCCAAGAGCGTCCCCTTCACGATCGGCGCGCCGGTGCCGGCGACTCTCTGATTGTGCCAGACCCAGCACGAACTGTGCCGGAACCGGTGCGGGGATGCGCCAGACGAGGCCGCGTGGTAATAGGGGTCAGATCAGAGCCACTTCGACGTCAGGTGCTCCGAGGCGATGCGGCGCAGCGTGCCCGAAGCCCCGCGGATGACGACGCTCTCGGTGTAGATGTACCCGCCCTCGCGCCGCACACCCGCCACGAGTTCGCCGTTGGTGACTCCGGTGGCGACGAACAGCGTGTTCTTGGCGGTCACCAGTTCATCTGCCTCATAGACGTATCCGTCGAGGCGCAGACCGGCATCCTTGCCCTTCTGCTTCTCGTCGTCATCGCGCGGCCACAGGCGTCCCTGGATGTGTCCACCGAGGGCCTTGATCGCGCACGTCGTGACGATGCCCTCAGGGCTTCCGCCGACGCCGACACACATGTCGGTGCGCGCATTGTGGCGCGCGGCGTTGATGCCACCGGCCACGTCACCGTCCGACATCAGACGCGTGCCGGCACCAGAAGCCCGGATGTCCGCGATCAGCTGCGCGTGGCGCGGCCGGTTGAGCACCGAGACCACGATCTCGTCCACCGGCTTGCCCAGCGCCTTGGCCAGCAGCCGGATGTTCTCGCCGACCGGCAGCCGGATGTCGACCAC
The DNA here is from genome assembly GCF_056403635.1 of Microbacterium sp. P2_F9. Taxonomy (NCBI): domain Bacteria; kingdom Bacillati; phylum Actinomycetota; class Actinomycetes; order Micrococcales; family Microbacteriaceae; genus Microbacterium; species Microbacterium sp. P2_F9. The sequence continues at coordinate 5,530 of NZ_JBFUFC010000030.1, forward strand.
ACCCACGCCGGCGGGGCCGGTGACGAGCTTGTCCATGTAGAAGACCGACGAGGCGTCCAGCATCGTTCCGCGGTCGGACACGGCGATGACCGACAGCGCGTTGTTGCGACCTTCTGCGGTCAGCGTCGTTCCATCGATCGGATCGACCGCGATGTCGCACTGCGGACCCCGGCCATTGCCGACGTTCTCGCCGTTGAAGAGCATCGGGGCGTCGTCCTTCTCGCCCTCGCCGATCACGATCACACCGTCGAAGTTGACAGTCGTCAGGAAGGCGCGCATCGCGTCGACGGCGGCACCGTCGGCGAGCTCCTTCTGCCCCCGGCCGATGAACGGCACGGCGCGAATCGACGCAGCCTCCGTGGCGCGAACCAGTTCCATCGCAAGATTTCGGTCGGGATGCAGCGGGCTCATGTCCGCGGTAAGACTCACCATGGCCCCACCCTATCGACGAAGGTTGCCACGTCGCTCTAGAATCCGGTGTCGCGCGCGCGAAGGAATTGCAAATCTTTCCCGAGGAGAAGGACGCCCATATCTCCAGGCGCCTCTTCGGGACATCCCGCCGCGGCACCCCGCTTCGCTAGAGTTGCTGTGAACGCCGAGACCAAGGAGTTGTCATGCCCGTCGCCACCCCCGAGCAGTACGCCGAAATGCTGGATCGCGCGAAGGCGGGCGGCTTCGCCTACCCCGCGTTCAACGCCGCCAGCTCACAGAGCGTGAACGCCATCCTCCAGGGCCTCACCGAGGCCGGGTCGGACGGCATCATCCAGGTCACCACCGGTGGCGCCGACTACTTCGCCGGTCACACCGTCAAGGCCCGCGCGACCGGCGCTCTCGCCTTCGCGAAGTTCGCCCACGAGGTCGCCAAGAGCTACCCGATCACGGTCGCGCTGCACACCGACCACTGCCCCAAGCCCGCACTCGAGGACTTTGTGCTGCCGCTGGTCGCCGCGTCCGAGCAGGCCGTCGCCGATGGCGGACACCCCATCTTCCAGTCCCACATGTGGGACGGCTCAGCCGTGCCGCTCAGCGAGAACATCGACATCGCCAAGGAACTCCTCCCCCGCCTGAAGGCGATCAACGCCATCCTCGAGGTTGAGATCGGCGTCGTCGGCGGCGAAGAGGACGGCGTCCAGCACGAGGGCTCGAACGATGCCCTCTACACCACCACCGCCGATGTGTCGCAGGTCGTCGAAGCCCTCGGCCTCGGCGATCAGGGCCGCTGGATCGCCGCGCTCACGTTCGGCAACGTGCACGGCGTCTACAAGCCCGGCAACGTCAAGCTGCGCCCCGAGCTGCTCGGCGAGATCCAGGCCGGCATCGCGTCGGCGTTCAACACCGGCGCGAAGCCGCTCGACCTCGTCTTCCACGGCGGCAGCGGCTCGACCGCCGAGGAGATCGCACTCGCGGTCGCGAACGGCGTCGTCAAGATGAACATCGACACCGACACCCAGTACGCCTTCACGCGTGCGGTCGCGGGCTACATGTTCAAGAACTACGACGGCGTGCTCAAGGTCGACGGCGAAGTGGGCAACAAGAAGGCCTACGACCCCCGCGCCTGGGGCAAGGTCGCCGAGACCGGCATGGCAGCGCGCGTAGTCGAGGCCACCCGGCAGCTCGGCTCGCACGGCAAGTCGCAGAGCTGACCGTCGACACCCACTGAACAGACGAGGGACCTGGGCTGGATCAGCCCGGGTCCCTCGTCAGTTTCACGCGGGGAGCAGGGCCTTCTCGAGCGCCGGCCACACCGCGGGATCGGTCATCAGCGGCACGATCATCAGGCACGCCGCGGCGAAGGTGAACACGACGCCGCCGACCAGCGGCACCCACCATCCCCGGTGGCCAGACCGCATCCGCAGCCAGGAGAGCGCGGCGGTCAGCAGCCAGCCGACCCCGAGCACCACGGCCGCGGCAGTCCCCCACACCTGCGCGCCCGCCGGATCGGTGAGCGTGACGTTCACCCCCAGGATCGAGAAGAACGACGATGCGAAGCCGGCGTAGTCGAGGTACGACGGGATCTGCGTCACCACGGTGAACAGGCCGTACCCGAGCAGCATCCAGGTCACGACGCGGTCGAGGTTGCGCCGGCGCACCGCCTGGTCGGAGGTGTCGGTGTGAGCGAGCGAGACCGTGCCGGTCGCCGTCGCGGGCCGACGCGACGCCGGCTGCTTCGCCACCGGCGCGACAACCGCCGGCGGAGCAGGCGTCAACGCGTGACCCTCCTCGAGCGCGCGCGACGCGTCGGGCTGCTTGATCCGGGCGCGCTGCTCCTCCGGCGTCGCATACTCGCCGTACTGGGGACGYGCGGGACGATCCGGGTCGGTGGGGATGCTCATGAGCGGATCCTCCCACCGATGGCACGGTCGTCACGCCGGCCATCGGCATCCTGACGCAGCTCCTTCGGGAGCGAGAACAGCAGGTCCTCCTCCGCGGTCCGCACCTCTTCGATGTCGCGGTAGCCGGCGCCGGCGAGCTGCTCGAGCACTTCCTCGACGAGCACCTCGGGCACCGACGCGCCACTGGTGACGCCCACCGTCTCGACGCCGTCGAGCCACTCCTGCTTCACCTCRTCGGCGTAGTCCACGCGATACGCCGCCTTCGCCCCGTGTTCGAGGGCGACCTCGACGAGGCGCACACTGTTCGACGAGTTCGACGAGCCGACGACGATGACGAGATCGGCATCCTTCGCGACCTTCTTGATCGCGACCTGACGGTTCTGGGTCGCGTAGCAGATGTCGTCCGACGGCGGATCCTGCAGCAGCGGGAAGCGCAACCGCAGCCGCCGCACGGTCTCCATCGTCTCGTCGACCGAGAGCGTCGTCTGTGACAGCCACACGACCTTCGACGGATCGCGCACCACGACGGTGTCGGCATCGGCCGGCGAGTTGACGATCGTCACGTGCTCGGGCGCCTCGCCCGCGGTGCCTTCGACCTCTTCGTGTCCCTCATGGCCGATCAGCAGGATCTCGAAGTCGTCGCGGRCGAACCGCACCGCCTCGCGGTGCACCTTTGTGACGAGCGGGCAGGTCGCGTCGATGGCGCGCAGACCCCGATCGGATGCCGCGGCCACGACGGCCGGCGACACCCCGTGCGCGCTGAACACCACGTGCGCGCCTTCGGGCACTTCGTCGACTTCCTCGACGAACACCGCACCTTTGCCCTCGAGTTCGGTGACGACGTGGATGTTGTGCACGATCTGCTTGCGCACGTACACCGGCGCGCCGTAGCGCTCCAGTGCCTTCTCGACGGCGATGACGGCACGGTCCAYGCCCGCGCAGTATCCGCGGGGGGAAGCGAGGAGCACCCGCTTGTGTCCGGGCACCGGGATATCCTGGAGACTCTCCCGCCGCCTGGGCACTCGCGGAACGGGCAGGCTGACTGCCGGGCGTGCCGATACGACGGCAGAGGGGGTGCTCACCTGTTGATTGTACGGGCGTGGCTCCGACCTGGTCCTGGACGTCCGCCGAGCGAAGGGCCACGATGACGATCTTCCAGCCCGATTCCACGACCGGCCAGGCACCCGCGCCAGGGTCGATCCACCCCCGGGAATCGACCGTCGACACCCCTACGTCGGTGGCCCGGCTCAACGACACGATCCGCGGCTTCATCGAGAAGTGGGGCTTCGTCTGGGTCGAGGGCGAGATCACCGGCTGGAACCTGCGCAGCGGCAACGTGTTCGGCCGGTTGAAAGACCTCGACTCCGACGCGACGATCTCATTCCGCCTCTGGTCCAAGACGCTGCAGCGCACCCCGGGCGACCTGAAGGTCGGCGATCACGTCATCGCGTGCGTCAAAGCCGACTACTTCGTCAAGACCGGCGACTTCACCTTCACCGTGTCGTCGGTGCGCCACGTCGGTCTCGGCGACCAGCTCGAGCGTCTCGAACGGCTGCGCACGCAGCTCCGCGGCGAGGGGCTGTTCGATCCGGCGCGCAAGAAGCGGCTCCCGTTCCTCCCGCAGGTCATCGGGCTCATCACCGGTGAGAAGTCGGATGCCGAGAAAGACGTTCTTCGCAACGCCGAGCTCCGCTGGCCGCAGGTGCGGTTCCGCACGATCCACGCGGCGGTGCAGGGCGACCGGTGTGTGCCTGAGACGATCGCGGCGCTCAAGATCCTCGACGCCGACCCCGAGGTCGAGGTGATCGTCATCGCCCGCGGCGGCGGCGACCCGCAGACCCTGCTCGGGTTCAGCGACGAGACGATGCTGCGGGCGGTGGCCKCGGCATCCACCCCCATCGTCAGCGCGATCGGCCACGAGAACGACCGCCCCCTGCTCGACGACGTCGCCGACCTCCGGGCCTCCACCCCGACCGACGCGGCGAAGCGCATCGTGCCGGACGTGTCCGAGCAGCGTGCTCTCGTCGCGCAGCTGCGGTCGCGGCTGACGACGCGCCTCACCCATCGGCTCAGCCACGACATCGCGCAGCTCGAGCAGCTCCGCTCGCGGCCGGCGCTGCGCAGCCCTGAAGCGATGCTCGACTCGCGCGCCCAGCTCGTGTGGCAGCAGGTGTCGCGCGGCCGCGAACTCGTCGACCGTGCGATGCAGACCCAATCTCGCCGCGCCGCGGAACTCCGCGCCGCGCTGCGCGCCCTCTCCCCAGCCTCGACCCTCGCGCGCGGCTACGCGATCGCCCACCTCTCCGACGGCCGGATCGTCCGCGATGCCGCGCAGGCGCCGGCGGGTGCCGGCATCGCGATCACCGTCGGCCGAGGCTCGTTCGCGGCGCGTTCCGAGGGCGAGATTCCGGAGAGCGCAGCGGATGCCGCGTCCGCCCCCGCGCCCGGGTCCGAGGCGGCGCCGAACTAGGATGGAAGACATGGCTGTGTCGAGCGAGCAGACCCCAGAGGTCGCAGATCTGTCGTTCGAGCAGGCTCGCGATGAGCTCGTTCGCGTGGTTGCCGAACTCGAGCAGGGTGCACCCACGCTGGAGCAGTCGCTCGCGCTGTGGGAGCGCGGCGAAGCCCTCGCAGCGCGCTGTGAGGAGTGGCTGCTCGGCGCGAAGCGCCGGCTCGACGCCGCCCGCGCCGGCGCAGAAGGCACTCCCTCGTGATGGCGAAAGCACCGCGCGTCGTCGCCGAGCTCGGTCGCCCTGAGACCCCGGAAGAGACCGCCGCGCGCAAAGCGGAGTTCTCGGCGAACTACCGATCCAGCCAGACGTTCCGCAACCTCATCGCCGCGCTGCTGGCCACGCTCGCCATCGTCGCCGTGATCATCTTCGCGGTCCCGCGCGGTGAGATGCCCGCAGCGAAGCCGATCGACGTCGCCACGGTCGCCGAGCAGGTGGAGTCCAGCGTCGGGCACACCGTCCTCGTGCCCGACGTCCCCCAGGAGTGGATCGTGAACGGGGCGGCCGTCGAGGGCGACTCGGTGCGCGCCTGGACGATCGTCTACGTCCCCGATGACGCCGACGGCTACCTCCGGGTGGCGCAGGGGTTCGATGCCGATCCGGCGTGGCCGACCCGTGTGCTCCAGGGAGCGAATGCCGACGGCACCGTGACGATCGACGGCGTCGAGTGGACCACCTACGACATCCCCGACCCTGAGCGTGCCGGCAACGTCTCGGTCGCGCTCAGCACCCAGGCGGGCGACGACACCGTCGTCATCTACGGCAGCTCCGGGCAGAAGACCGCGGAGCTGGCCGCCTCGGCGGTCGCCGAGCAGGTGCGCGAACTCAACGAGGAGGGTCGATGACCGACAGGCCGACACCGCAGAAGGTGTGGAACGAGATGCGGCGGGGCAATGCCCGCTTCGTCGCAGGTGAGCCCGAGCACCCCCGCCAGGACGTCGAGCACCGCAGCGAACTCGCCGCCGGTCAGACGCCGCGCGCCGCGCTGTTCGGCTGCTCGGACTCGCGCCTCGCGGCGGAGATCATCTTCGACAAGGGCCTCGGCGACCTCTTCGTGGTGCGCAACGCCGGACAGGTCATCTCCGACTCGGTCATCGRCAGCCTCGAGTACGCCGTCGCAATACTCGATGTGCCCCTGATCGTCGTGCTCGGACACGACGAGTGCGGCGCAGTGAAAGCGGCCATCGACAGCATGCGCCTCGACACCCCCGCCCTGCCCGCGCACATCTGGCGCCAGATCTCCGCGATCGTGCCGGCCGCACGCCGGGTGCTGCGCGGCGACTTCGACATGACGCCCGAGACCGTCGACGCCGAGCAGGTCGGCCGCGAGCACCTGCGCGACACCGTCGCCGAACTGCTCAACTCGTCAGACCTCATCTCGGGGGCCGTCGCCGCGAAGCGACTCGCGATCGTCGGAGCCAACTACCGGCTCGGCGAGGGCACGGTGGTGCCCGACATCATCGTGGGACCCGCGACAGACGCCGACACCCGCTACGCCTAGACCCGCAGGGGCGACCCGCGCGGCCGCATCCGCACCGAACGAACAGGAACAATGAAGTGACCGACACCGAGTACCGCATCGAGCACGACACCATGGGAGAAGTGCGCGTTCCGCTGCACGCCCTGTATGCCGCGCAGACACAGCGCGCCGTCGAGAACTTCCCCATCTCCGGCAAGGGCCTGGAGTCCTCGCAGATCGCGGCCCTGGCCCGCATCAAGAAGGCCGCCGCCCTCGCGAACAAGGAGCTCGGCACGCTGGACGCCGGCATCGCCGACGCGATCGCCGCAGCGGCCGACGACGTCATCTCCGGCGCGTTCGACGCCGAGTTCCCGGTCGACACCTACCAGACCGGCAGCGGGACCTCCTCGAACATGAACATGAACGAGGTGCTCGCGACGCTCGCCACGCGCAAGCTCGGCGCCCCCGTTCACGCGAACGACCACGTCAACGCCTCCCAGTCGTCGAACGACGTGTTCCCGACCTCGGTGCACATCGCGGTGACCCAGGCCCTCATCGACGACCTGATCCCGGCCCTCGACCACCTGGCCGTAGCCCTCGAGCACAAGGCCGAGGAGTGGAAGTCCGTCGTCAAGTCGGGCCGCACCCACCTCATGGATGCGACCCCGGTCACCCTCGGTCAGGAGTTCGGCGGCTACGCGCGCCAGATCCGCCTCGGCGTCGACCGGGTGCAGTCGGTGCTCCCCCGCGTGGGCGAGGTGCCGCTCGGCGGCACCGCGGTCGGCACCGGCATCAACACGCCGCTCGGGTTCCCCCAGAAGGTCATCGCGATCCTCGCCGAAGAGACCGAGCTGCCGATCACCGAGGCCAAGGACCACTTCGAGGCCCAGGCCAACCGGGACGGCCTGGTCGAGGCATCCGGTGCCCTGCGCACCATCGCCGTCTCGCTGACCAAGATCAACAACGACCTGCGGTGGATGGGCTCCGGCCCCAACACCGGGCTGGGCGAGCTCCGCATCCCCGACCTCCAGCCCGGCTCGTCGATCATGCCGGGCAAGGTCAACCCCGTCGTGCCCGAAGCCGTGCTGATGGTGTGCGCGCGGGTGATCGGAAATGATGCCACGGTGGCCTGGGCCGGCGCCTCCGGCTCGTTCGAATTGAACGTCGCGATCCCGGTGATGGGCACGGCGCTGCTCGAATCGATCCGGCTGCTCTCCAATTCAATGCGTCTGCTCGCCGACCGCACGATCGACGGCCTCGAAGCCGACGTCGAGCGCGCGGCCGCGTATGCCGGGATGTCGCCCTCGATCGTCACGCCGCTCAACAAGCTGATCGGCTACGAGGCGGCCGCCAAGATCGCGAAGCACTCGGTCGCGAAGGGAATCACCGTGCGGGAAGCGGTGATCGACCTCGGCTATGTCGAGCGCGGCGACCTCACGATCGAGCAGCTCGACGAGAAGCTCGACCTCCTCTCGATGACCCACCCTGGCTGATGATCGCGAGCGTCTGCACCAGCCGGAACCTCCGCGGGGCGATAATCGGGGTGTGACCCGCACGCCCAGACCCATCTCGGCGCGCGCGCGCATCCTCGGGGCCATCCTCGCGGTCGCGTGCGTGGGCCTCGCCGTGGTCGGCAGCGTCACCTTCCTCGCGCAGCGTGAGCGGGTGCTCGACGACGTCAACATGCGACTCCGCGCGCAGGTGCAGGCACTGCAGACCCTCGCCCGTCCGACGGATACGACGGAAACGCCGGACACAGCGGACGACGGCACCGCGACAACTGTCGAGCCCCTCGACATCGACGCGTACGAGACGGTCGAAGAGTACCTGCGCGCGGCGGTCGCCCGGCTGGTGACCGGCCCCAATGAGGGCTCGGTGGGGGTCATCGACGGTCACCCGCGCTTCGTCCCGCAGACGCTGTCCGGGTTCAAGCTGTCCGACGACACCGCGCTGATCGAGCGCGCCGTGCGCGAGGCGACGGCGGAGGGCGGCACCGTGATCGGCACCGCGTCCACGGCCGAAGGCCCACTGCGCTACATCGCGGTCCCGATCGAGATGCCCGGCGATCCGCAGAAGGGCGTGTATCTCCGGGCGGTGAAGCTCGAAGCCGAGCTCGGGTCGGTGACCTCCACGATCACCACGTATTGGATCGCCGCGGTCGCGGTCCTCATTGCCATCGCCATCGTCGGCTGGTTCGTCGCCGGCCGACTGCTGTCTCCTATTCGCAGCCTCCGCGACGCCGCCGACTCGATCACGATCAGCGATCTCTCCCCCCGGCTCCAGGCCGAGGGGAACGACGACATCTCCGATCTGACCCGCACCGTCAACTCGATGCTGGATCGCCTCGAGGGCTCGGTGGATGTGCAGCGGCAGCTGCTCGACGACGTGCGGCACGAGCTGAAGACGCCGATCACGATCGTGCGAGGGCACCTGGAGATGATGGACTCGCACGATGTCGCCGATGTGGAGAGCGCGCGCGAGATCGGCATCGCCGAACTCGATCGCATGACCCGACTCGTCGACGACATCGATCTGCTGGCTGCCGTCGAGGGCGACCAGTTCGCGATGGACGAGCTCGACCTGGGCGCGCTCACCGCCCGTACCGGGGAGCTGGTGGCGGTGATCGCCGGGCATGACTGGCGGGTCGAGGCGATCGGCACCGGCAGCATCCGAGGCGACCATGATCGACTCCTCCAAGCCTGGCTTCAGCTGGCGGACAACGCCGCGAAGTACACCCCCGAGGGATCCATGATCGAGATCGGCAGCGCCATGGACAACGACGGCGCACGCCTCTGGGTGCGCGATCACGGACCGGGGATCGCCCCCGCCGTCCGGCACCGCATCTTCCGCCGGTTCGACCGGGCGCACGGCAAGCGGACCGTCGGCGGGTCGGGCCTCGGACTTGCCATCGTCGACGCCATCACGAAGGCGCACGGCGGGCGATGCGTCGTCACCGACACCGACGGCGGCGGCGCGACCTTCACCATCCACCTCCCGCTCCCGAACACGGAGCTGCCCCGCCCCGTGCGAGCAGGCGACGTCGTGCTCCAGCGGGAGGCAGCCGGATGACCACCATCCTCATCGTCGAGGACGAGCAGCGGATCGCCGCCTTCGTCAGCCGGGGGCTGCAAGCCGCCGGATACCAGACCGAGATCGTCGACGACGGGCTCGAGGCGCTGGAACGCGCCCAGCAGCCGGACATCGACCTCGTGCTCCTCGACATCGGCCTGCCTTCCATGGACGGGCTCGAGGTGCTGCGCGAGCTGCGCGGCCGCGGCAGCGCGGTGCCGGTGATCATGCTGACCGCGCGATCCAGCACCCGTGACACCGTCGAGGGACTGGATGCCGGCGCCAGCGACTACGTCCCGAAGCCGTTCACGTTCGACGAGCTCCTCGCGCGGGTGCGGTCGCGCCTGCGCGACACGGTGGGAACTGCACCCACCGCACTGTCGCACGGTGACATCGTGATGGACATCCTGGCCAGGCGCGTAACCGTCGGGTCCAGGGAAGTGGAGCTGTCCGCCCGGGAGTTCGCGCTGGCCGAGCAGTTCCTGCGCAGTCCCGGCCAGGTGCTCAGCCGCGAGGTGCTGCTCAGCCGCGTATGGGGCATGGACTTCGATCCCGGCTCCAACGTGGTGGACGTCTACGTCCGCTACCTCCGCACGAAGGTGGGCGCCCACCACATCGCGACGGTCCGCGGCGCCGGCTACCGCTGGGAGTGATTCGGCACGCCTGCGCCTGACCCCGGTCCGTGAGCCCACGAAGAAGCCCCCGGTGCTGGGGGACACCGGGGGCTGGGGAGGGCGCGGAGCTGGGGGACTCCGGCCTGGTCAATCGCCGTCTGGGGGAACGTGCGATCGACTTCTCTTCAATCCGGATTGCTCTTTGAGCTGATGTCCGGATGGGTTACCCGCCTTTGCGGGCGTCTGTGCGGCCGACTTATCGGCCGAAGTCTTGTTCACCTTGTCGTGCTTGGTGATTTCTGCCGGCTGGGCGGCAGGCCCTGCGGCGGCGCCCGCGGAAGTGACCGCGCCGGACAGGACGGCGGGCTCGGGAGCCGGCACCGTCTCGGTCGTGGGGACCGGAACCGGAAGGACGATCGAGGCCGGCGGGTTCGCCGCAACGGTGGCCAGGGGGGAGGCAACCGACGGGACGGACGCGGCGACTCGAATGGCGGGCAGGCCGGTCGAGGCGCCAGGCACTTCCGCGATCGCGGCGGCGTTGGCCATCGCAACGGCGCTGAGGACGGCGACGACCGCAGCGCCGGCGAAAAAGCCGCCGGCTGCGAACCTCGCCCTTGCGTCCACGTGCCATTCCCCAATCAGATCCCAGCCCGAATCACCCCGGACTCCGCGATCCCTTTCGCTTCCTCAATGGTCGCAGACCATCGCCCGACGATGGGCCGGAACCGATGAGACTTTCCTCATATTCGAAGCCGGCGCATAGCCCACGCAAAGGGGCCGGGATGCGGCATCCCGGCCCCCACGCTGCGACTGCTCAGGCGATCTCGCCGGCCTCCAGCAGGTCGGTGACGAGCGCCGCGATCGCGGACCGTTCCGACCGCACCAGCGTGACGTGGCCGAACAGGTCGTGGCCCTTGAGCGTCTCGATCACCGAGGCGACACCGTCGTGGCGACCGACCCGAAGGTTGTCGCGCTGACCGACGTCGTGAGTGAGCACCACCCGCGAATTCTGCCCCATGCGGCTCAGCACCGTGAGCAGCACGTTGCGCTCCAGCGACTGCGCCTCATCGACGATCACGAAGGCGTCGTGCAGCGATCGCCCGCGAATGTGGGTCAAGGGAAGCACCTCGAGCAGGCCCCGCTCGATGACCTCCTCGACCACGTTGGACGAGACGACCGAGCCGAGGGTGTCGAACACCGCCTGCCCCCAGGGGTTCATCTTCTCCTGGGCGTCGCCCGGAAGGTAGCCGAGCTCCTGCCCGCCGACCGCGAACAGCGGCCGGAAGACGATGATCTTCCGCTGCTGCTGGCGCTCCAGCACGGCCTCGAGGCCCGCGCAGAGGGCGAGCGCGGACTTCCCCGTTCCCGCACGCCCTCCGAGAGACACGATGCCGACCTCGGGGTCGAGGAGGAGATCGATGGCGATGCGCTGCTCGGCGGAGCGACCGTGCAGACCGAACACGTCACGGTCGCCCCGGACGAGCCGGTAGCCGCCGTCCCCGGTCACCCGTCCGAGTGCGGATCCGCGCTCGGAGTGGATGATGAGCCCCGTGTTCACGGGGAGGCCCTTGACGTTGTCGCCGGTGGCCACCTCGCTCTCGTAGAGGTCGCTGATGTCGTCACCCGAGACGTCGATGGTGGCGATGCCGGTCCAGCCGGAGTCGACCGCCTGCTCGGCGAGGTACTCCTCGGCGGAGATGCCCAGCGAGGCGGCCTTGACGCGCATCGGGAGGTCTTTGGAGACGACCGTGACCTCCTGCCCGTCCTGGGCGAGATTCATCGCGACCGCGAGGATGCGGGTGTCGTTGTCGCCGAGGCGCATGCCGCTCGGGAGCACCGAGGCGTCCGTGTTGGTCAGCTCGACGCGGAGGGTTCCGCCTTCGCCCACGGGAACCGGGAAGTCGAGCCGGCCGTGCTCGACCCGGAGTTCATCGAGATGTCTCAGCGCCTGCCGGGCGAAGTACCCGATCTCGGGATCGTGCCGCTTGCCCTCCAACTCGGTGATCACCACGATCGGGATCACGACGTTGTGCTCGGCGAAGCGGAAGAACGCCCGCGGATCGCTCAGCAGCACGGAGGTGTCCAGCACGTAGGTGCGCAGATCCTCGCTTTGCTCGAAAGCCTCGTCGGCCGTCTCGCGGTGCTGCTTCTGTGGTGCTCGTGTGGTCACAACCCACTCCCGCCCCGGGCGGATCACCCGGCGGTCACGAGTCGACCATGGGGTCACGAGTCGCAATCCATAAGGCCGACTCGATCAGGCACCTTGCCCGATGCCACGAACGTACGTCCGGCCGACGACAGACACGCCCAAGACACGCTGTGCTCCGGTTACGAATATGTGAACTCCGGATGCCGCGGCGCCGGTCGCCGGCTGGATGGCGGGTCGCGTCACCAGACCCGGGCCGCGGTGAACGCGGCCAGGGCGTCTCCGAACAGACGCAGCGTGTCGGCGCCGGTGCCCACGTGCGGCGAAACGCGCACCATGCCGCCGCGGACCGTGACGGTGAGCCCGTGGTTGGACAGCGATGCGGCCAGCGGCCCGACGTCCTGGGGCTCGGGCGCCAGCGCGACGATCCCGGCCCGGTACTGCGGCTCGCGCGGCGTCAGCACGGGGATCTCGTAGCGATCGGCGAAGAACATGACGTCTCCGGACCGTGCGGTCAGCTCGCTCTCGATCGCCGGCAGACCCACGTCGAGGATGTCGCGCAGTCCGCTGGTCAGCCGGGCGAACGCGAGATGGTCCGGGCCCGCCACGGTGAAGGCCTGCGCGGACGGGGCCGGCGCGGGGACGCTGTCCAGCGGCAGGTCTCCTTCGGTGCCGGCGAACCCCGAGAGGACGGGCGTGATCCGCTCGAGAGCGCGCTCCGAGAAGGCGACGAAACCGGTCCCCCGGCCGGAGCGGAGCCACTTGTAGCCGTTGCCGGCGATGACGTCCGCGGCATCCCAGTCCGCGTCGACGACACCCGCACCTTGGATCGCGTCGACGATCAGCAGCCGGTCGCCGATGACGTCGCGGAGCGCCGACAGGTCGGCGCGATAGCCGGTGCGGAAATCGACGAGGCTCACCGCGACGGCCTGCGTGTCGTCGGTGAGGGCGTCGCGCACCGCCTCGGGTGTGACGAACCCGCGGTCCGGCTCGAACCACTGCACCTGGATCGACCCGAGCGCCTCCGCGGCGCGGGACGCGGCGACGGTCAGGCTCGGGAACTCGGCGCGGGACACCAGCAGACCACCGGCGAGCCCGTAGATCGCCTGCATGAGCCCGTAGGTCGTGGAAGGCTGCAGGGCGATCTGCGCGGCATCCGTCCGCAGCAGAGTGGCGAGCAGCTCGCGCGCTTCCCTGGCATGATCGCCCACGAGATCGATGCCCGATGGTCGCCCCGACCCGAGCAGCTCGGCGTCAGCATGCACCTCGGCGCGCACCGACGGCGAGAGCGGGCCGAATGCCGCCCAATCCAGATATCCCGGCTCGCCGTCGAAGGACCCCAGAAACGACTCCCAATCGGTCACGTTCACATTCTGGCATGCGACCCCGCAATGGCAGGGCTCAGCCGCCGAATCGTCGATCTCGCGACGTGTAGTCGCGGATCGCGCGGAGGAAGTCGACCTCGCGCAGATCGGGTCCGAGCGCCTCGACGAAGTAGAACTCGCTGTGCGCGCTCTGCCAGAGCAGGAAGTCACTCAGCCGCTGCTCCCCCGACGTGCGGATCACCAGATCCGGGTCCGGCTGGCCCCCGGTGTAGAGGTGCTCCCCGATCTGCTCCGGCGTGAGGCTCTCGGCGAGCTCCTCGAGCGATCCGCCTTCGCCGCCGTGCTGGGCGATGATGCTGCGGACCGCGTCGACGATCTCGGAGCGCCCGCCGTAGCCGACCGCGAGATTGACGTGGAGGCCGGTCTTGTCCCGGGTGCGCTCCTCGGCATCGGCAAGCGCACGCGCCAGCGGCGCCGGCAGCAGATCCGCCCGTCCGACGTGCTTGACCCGCCAGTCGCGCTCATGGGAGAGCGCGCCTGCGAGCTCGGCGATGATCTCGATGAGATCGGACAGCTCTTGAGTGTCGCGCTTGCGGAGATTGTCGGTGGACAGCAGATAGAGCGAGACCACCCGCACGCCGATCTCGTCGCACCAGCCGAGGAAATCGCGCATCTTCGCCGCACCGGCGCGGTGACCGTGTGCCGCGGAGTCGTAGCCGAGCTGGCGCGCCCACCGGCGGTTGCCGTCGATCATCATCGCGATGTGCTGCGGGACCGCCTCCCGCGGGAGCCTGCGGCGAAGGCGGTTGATGTAGAGCCGGTAGAGGGGGCCTCGGCCCTCGTTCGACACGGTCACACGCCTACGGTACCGCGACCGGGGACGGCGCACCGATCTCGCGTGCCCCTGCCGGAATACTCCGAGACGTATGCTCATGCCGTGGCCCGCAGCGCGAAATCCCAGACCCCGCCCGACGAGGGCGCGGAGATGCCCCAGCTTCCGCTGCTCGAGGACGCCGAGGCCGTTGCGACCGTCGACCTCAAGCCCTCGTGGCGCGGCTGGATCCACGCCGCCACCTTCCCGGTCGCGATCGTCGCAGGCATCGTCCTCGTCACTCTCGCCCAGGGTCCGGCCGCCAAATGGTCGTGCGCCGTCTTCGCGCTGACCTCGCTCCTCCTCTTCGGCAACTCCGCGCTGTATCACCGCTTCAATTGGGGTCCCACGACCAAGGCGGTGCTCAAGCGCATCGACCACGCCAACATCGTGCTGCTGATCGCGGGGACCTACACGCCGATCGCGGTGCTCGCCCTGCCGACGAGCCAGGCCGTGCTGCTGCTCTCACTGGTGTGGGGCGGCGCGGTGATCAGCATCCTGTTCCGCGTCTTCTGGATCAATGCGCCGCGCTGGCTGTACGTCGCGCTCTATCTGCTGCTGGGCTGGGCGGCCGTCATGTACCTGCCGCAGCTCTGGGGCGCGAGCAAGGCGATGGTGATTCTGGTGGCGATCGGCGGGCTGCTGTACACCGGCGGCGCGATCGTCTACGCGATGAAGCGGCCGAACCCCTGGCCGCGCCACTTCGGCTTCCACGAGATCTTCCACGTGTGCACCGTGCTCGCGTTCCTGTGCCACTGGACGGCGTGCCTGATCATCGCGGTCGACCCGCTCTACCCGTAGGCCGGCGCTCAGCGCTCGGGGGCGGCGCCGTCGTCGTCGGCCGGCGCGATCGGGGATTCGCCGTGCCGAGCGGCTTCTTCTTCGGCGTCGAGCATCTCGTCGACCTCCGAGCGGATCCGTGCGCGACGGATGCGGCGCATCATGTCCCACACCAGCAGCATCGCGGCGACCGCGACGAACGCGATCGCGACGAACCCGGACGGTCCTGGGGTGACGAGGGCGGGGTCCACGACCGGGGTCGGCGTACCGGTCACGTCCGAAACCGCAATCGTGAGTGCGGCGAACGTCTGGTGCATCGTGTCCTCTGTTCCGCGGAAGCGCATAGCCTGGAACCTCCACCCTAATTCGCCGAACGGGACCCGATGTCAACGACGCAGGAGATGCTCGACGAGCGGTACGGCCGCCGTCGCTCGCCGGTCGCGCGCTGGATCGGCGGCATCGCCATCGCCGTGGTCGTCGTGGCCGCGGTCGCGTTCCTGTGGCAGACCGTCGCCACCTCCGCGCAGAGCGTCTCGGCCGATACGACGCGCTTCGACGTCGTGGATGAGCACACGGTCGAGGTCCACGTGCAGATCTCCGCTCCGGCCGGCGCAGCCGTCGCCTGCGCTCTGGAAGCGCAGGACGTCGAGCACGGCGTCGTGGGCTGGCGGGTCGTCGAGTTCGCGGCATCCGACGCTCACACGCAGGCGTTTCAGGAGCGGGTTCCGACCGTGGCCGAGGCGACGACAGGTTTTGTCAACTCCTGCTGGGTGACGTAGTCTGACCGGACCGTAATCGTTGGTGACGCCCTGGCCAGAGCCGGGGCGTCTGAAGTTTGACGAGATGCGTTTTCTACCGAAGGAGACCGACGTGTCCAGCGAAGCACCCGTGACATTCCTCACTCAGGATGCCTACGATCGTCTCGCCGACGAGCTCGAGCGCCTCTCTACGACCGGCCGCGAGGAGATCACCGCGCGCATCGCCGCGGCTCGCGAAGAGGGCGATCTCAAGGAGAACGGCGGCTACCACGCCGCCAAGGATGAGCAGGGCAAGCAGGAGGCCCGCATCCGCACCCTCCAGCACCTGCTCAAGACGGCCACCGTCAGCGAGGCGCCCGCGAGCCACGGCATCGTCGAGTCCGGCACCGTCGTCACGGCCATCGTGGCCGGCGGCGAAGAGGTCTTCCTGCTCGGCAACCGCGAGATCGCCGCCAATTCCGAGCTCGACGTCTACAGCGAGGCGTCCCCGCTCGGCGCCGCCATCCTCGGCCTCGCCGAGGGCGAGAAGACGTCGTACACCGCGCCGAACGGCCGCGAGATCACGGTCGAGGTCGTGAAGGTCGAGACCTACGCGGGTCAGTGACCGGGCGCATCGCTCAGTCTGCGACGACGGTCGGGGTGTAGCCGGCCCGCTCGAGCGTGTCGATGACGTGCGCGCGGTGCTCCTGGCCGCGCGTCTCGACGCTGAGCTGCAGGATCACCTCGCTGATCTGCAGGCCCTGACCGTGGCGCGTGTGCAGCACTTCGATGACGTTCGCGCCGGCCTGCGCGAGGAGCTCTGAGACGCGGGCGAGCTGACCCGGTCGATCCGGCAGGGGCACCAGCAGGGTCATGTAGCGACCGGATGCCGCGAGCCCGTGTGCGACGACGCGCTGCAGCAGCAGCGGATCGATGTTTCCGCCGGACAGCACCGAGATCGTCGGCCCCGTCGCGTGCACCTTGCCGGCCAGGATCGCGGCGACGCCGACGGCGCCGGCCGGCTCGACGACCTGCTTGGCGCGCTCGAGAAGGGCCAGGAGCGCGCGTGCGATGTCGTCGTCCGACACAGTCACGACGTCGTCGACCAGGTCCTTGATGATCGCGAACGGGATGTCGCCCGGCCGCGCGACCGCGATGCCGTCGGCGATCGTCGGCCGGGTGGCCACCTGGAGCGGCTCCCCCGCCGCGAGCGACGAGGGATAGGCGGCGGAGTTCTCGGCCTGCACCCCGATCACCCGCACGACGCGTCCATCGACCGCGGCCCTGGCCTTCACGGCTGCCGCGACCCCGGCGATCAGGCCACCGCCGCCGATGCCGAGCAGGATGGTCTCCACCTCGGGCAGGTCGTCGTAGAGCTCGAGCCCGAGGGTGCCCTGACCGATGATGATGTCCCGGTTGTCGAAGGGCGGGATCAGCACCGCGCCGGTGCGCGCGGCGAACTCTGCGGCGAGTCGGAGCGGGGTCTCGACCGTCGCCCCGTCGAGGATCACCTCCGCGCCGTAGCCGCGGGTGGCCAGGAGCTTGGGCACCGGCACGCCCAGCGGCATGAAGATCGTCGCGTGGATGCCGAGGGCCTGCGC
Source organism: Microbacterium sp. P2_F9 (assembly GCF_056403635.1). Classification (NCBI taxonomy): domain Bacteria; kingdom Bacillati; phylum Actinomycetota; class Actinomycetes; order Micrococcales; family Microbacteriaceae; genus Microbacterium; species Microbacterium sp. P2_F9. Next base: position 22,975 of record NZ_JBFUFC010000030.1, read on the forward strand.
CGCGAGGGCGACCCCCTGCGCGTGGTTGCCGGCCGATGCCGCCACCACCCCGCGGGCACGCTCCTGCTCGGTCAGTCGGGAGAGCCGGTACGCGGCGCCACGGATCTTGAACGAGCCGGTGCGCTGCAGGTTCTCGAGCTTGAGGTGCACCGGCACGCCGAGCACCTCGGAGAGCGCCTGCGACTCCTCGAGCGGCGTGTGCGAGACCACGCCTGACAATTCGACCGCCGCCCGCTCGAACTCTTCCAAGGTGGGGACGGTCGGGGTGAGACTCACGGGCGGGTCCTCCTGGTACGCGGGACGGTGTCCCAGATCAGATCGCCGTGTGGCGCGACGCCGGTCTCCCAGGCGCGCGAACTCAGATAGACGGCGACGACGTTGACGAATGCCGCGATCGGAACCGCGAACAGGGCACCCGGGATGCCCGCGATCATGGCGCCACCGGCGACCACGAGCACGACGGCGAGCGGGTGCACCTTGACGGCGGATCCCATCAGCAGGGGCTGCAGGATATGCCCCTCGATCTGCTGGACGGCCAGGATGACGACCAGCATCCACACGGCGCTCCAGACGCCGTTGTAGACCAGGGCGAGGATGACCGCGAGGGTGCCGGTCACGACCGCGCCGACGATGGGGACGAAGGCGCCGAAGAAGACCAGCACCGCGATCGGCAACGCCATGGGCACCTGGAGGAAGTAGGCGCCGAGCCCGATGCCCACCGCGTCGATCGTGGCGACCAGAAGCTGCGTCCGCGCGTACGTGACGACCGTCACCCAGCCGGCGCGCGCTGCGCCGTCGACCGCGGGCCTCGCCTGCTTCGGGAAGAGCCTGGTGGTCCAGCGCCAGATCCCGCCGCCGTCGGCGAGGAGGCAGAGCAGGATGAAGACCGACAGCACCGCGCCGGTCGCGACGTGGCCGACGGTCGTCCCGAGGGCGAGCGCGCCTGACCACAGCAGCTCGGCCTGCGCCTGGACGAACTCCCACCCCTGCGCGAGCAGGTCGTCGATCTGGTCCGGGGTCAGCCCCAGAGGGCCGTCGATGAGGTACTGGCGGAACTGGTCCATCGCGGCGACCGAGCGGGACTGCACGCTCGACCACTCCCGCGACACCTGCCAGGCCACCAGAGCGAACAGGCTGCCGACCACCACGATCGCACCGACGGCGCTGACGACGATCGCCAGCCACTTCGGGAACCGGTGGCCGGTCATCCAAGAGAAGATCGGCCAGAGCAGGGCGGTGACGAGGATCGACACCAGCAGCGGCACCACGAGCAGCTTGAGCTGGATGACGAGCCAGACCCCGAGGCCGATCACCGCCGCGATGACGAGGATGCGCCAGCCGTACGCGGCGGCGACGCTCAGCCGGCGAGGCACTGTCGCTCCGGCCTCGGTCGTGATCACCCGCGAACGGTCGCGCAGAGCATCGAAGAACGACCCGCGGGGCTTGTCGTCGGAGCCGCTCATCCCGCCAGTCTAGGCCGCCACCCGCGCGGGGCCGTGTCGGGCGCCCTGGCTAGGCTGAGCGGGTGAAGGAGACCCTCAGCATCGGCGAAGCGCGGCGCATCGCGCTCACGGCACAGGGTTTCGGGCGGCCTCGTCCAACGGCCCCCGGCACTCGGCAGCTCAATCTCGCCATCGCGCGCATGAGCACCCTGCAGATCGACTCGGTGAACGTTTTCGCCCGCAGCCACTACATGCCGCTGTTCTCTCGGCTCGGCGCGTACGACACGACCGCCCTCGATCGCCTGCTGTTCGCGCGGGGCGCACCGTATGTGGAGTACCTGGCGCATGTCGCCGCGTTCATCCCGGCATCCGACTGGAGTCTCTTCCGCTTCCGCATGGACGACATGCGGAAGCGGTACGGCACGAAGCCGGGCGGCTGGTACGAGTCCCACCGGCACATCGTGGACTGGGTGCGCGCAGAGCTCGCCGCGCGCGGGCCGCTGCGACCGGCGCAGATCGAGCACGACGCCAAGCAGACCCACCGCGGGCCCTGGTGGGATTGGGATGTCGTCAAGCACGCCCTCGAGCACCTGTGGTGGTTCGGCGAGGTGGCGATCGCGGGCCGGCGGGGATTCGAGCGGCGCTACGCCCTCGCGGAGGATGTGATCCCCGCCGAGGTGCTCGAGGCTCCGGTGGCGCGCCCGGACGCCATCCGCGAGCTCGTCCGGCGGGCAGCGGTCTCGTACGGCGTGGCCACGGCGTCCGACCTTGCGGACTACTGGCGGGTGAAGGACCGGCCCGCCCTGACGACCGCGATCCGCGAACTCGTGGACGCCGGAGAGCTGCGGCCGGTCACGGTGCAGGGCTGGCAGTCGGCCGGGCGACCTGCGAAGGCGTGGGTGCACCGCGACGCGGCCCTCCCCCGCCGTGTCGACGCGACCGCGATCCTGACCCCATTCGACCCGGTGGTCTGGTTCCGGGATCGCGCGGAGCGGCTCTTCGACTTCGAGTACCGCATCGAGATCTACACGCCCGCGCCCAAGCGGCAGTTCGGGTACTACTCGCTGCCGGTGCTGGTCGGCGATGATCTGGTCGGGCGGGTGGACCTGAAGGCAGACCGCGCCTCGTCGACGCTGCTCGTGCAGTCCGCCTGGTGGGAGCACGGCAGGCCGACGGATGCCGCGGCACGCCTTGCCGCGGAGCTGAAGACCGCGGCGGCGTGGCAGGGGCTCGAGGGGATCTCGATCTCGCGTCGCGGCGACGCGACGGCCGACCTCGCCGACGTCCTGCCGGAGGCCCATCGCCACGATGCGGTGGCCGGTGAACCCGTTCTTGGCGCCGAACCCGCTCTCGCCGACGAGGAGCTCGCCAGCCGATGAGACGTGCCGTGGTGATCGGCATCGCGGCAGGCGCGGCCGCGCTGGTCATCGGCGGCGCGGTCGTGTGGTGGCTCGTCGCCCGGCCGCTCACCGCCGAGGAGAGCGCGACGCGGTATCTCGACGCGCTCGCCGCGGGGGACTTCGCGGCGATCGACGACCTGCGCTCGGAGCCGCTCGACCCCGCCGCCGAGACGGTGCTCGAGCAGGCGTTCGCGGGGGCATCGGAGCACGTGCGCTCCCCGCGGATCGATCGGCTAGTCGCGGAGGACGCGACCACCACGGTGCACGCGACCGTCCAGCTCGCCGGCGAAGAGCACGCGCTCACCTTCGAACTCGCCGCGGAGGGCGGGCGGTGGCTGCTCGCCGCGGACTACCTCGGCGACCTGACCGTGAGCACGCCGCTCGGCGACTCCGTGTGGGTGGGCGACGCACTGGCGCCCGCCGCCGCGCCGATCCTGCTCCTCCCCGCGGTCTATCCCGTCGTCGCCGCACCTCGCGGTCTGCTCGTCGGCGAGGAGTCCGCGATCATCGCCGACGGCCGCAGCGAGGTCGCGATGGACGTCACCCTCACGGCCGAGGCGACCGACCGCGCGCAGGAGCAGCTCGATGCCTACGCCGATGCGTGTGCCGCGCCGGCCACCGCGGTGCCCGCGCACTGCGGGCTGAAGGTTCCGTGGGCCGCCGACCTCGCGTCTCTTGCGGGCCTGACGTTCCGGATCGAGACGCGGCCGACGGTGCGCCTCTCCCCCGATGGGACGACCTTCGCCGCCACCGACGGAGTGATCGTGGCCACCGCGGACGGAAGCACGCGCGCCGGCGCACCGGGCTCATTCACCTACCGGGCAGACGACTGGGCGCTGCGCGGCACTATCGCGTTCACGGGCGACGAGATGGTGCTCGCGGTCGACTGACGATCAGTCCTCGGCAAGACCCAGCACGGTGAGGCCCAGCCATTCGGCGAGGGACTCGATCTCGTCCGCGACGGCGGCCGCGGCATCCGATTCCCAGGCGAAGTCCTCGTGCACCGCGTTCACGCGCAGCACCCCGCTCTTGCGATCGGCCTTCGCGTCGAGCTTGCCGATCAGCCGATCGCCATGCAGGATCGGCAGCGCGAAGTAGCCCCAGCGACGCTGGGCGGCGGGCTTGTACATCTCCAGCACATACTCGTAGCCGAACAGCTCGCGGAGGCGATCGCGGTCGAAGACGAGCCGGTCCAGCGGCGACAGCAGCGCGGTGCGCGGCTGGAAGTCTTCGACGAGCGCGACGGATGCCGGGTCCACCTGCCACTCGCCGTCGACGCCGTCCACGACCGCCATGCGGCCGACCGTGCCGACGTCGATCGGCTCGCCGGGCTGCGCGACCCCCTTGGCCCTGGCGATGCCGAGCGAAGCCAGGCGTCGTTCCGCGCGGAGCGCCGCGGCCTCCTCGGCCCCGAGAAGCGGAGGGTCAGGCGGGTAGATCCGCTCGGCGAGATCGAACAGCCGGCCCTTCGCATCCCGCGCGGCGACGGCGACCTCGCCGGTCTTGAGCAGCATCTCGAGCATCTGCGACGAATTGCGGCTGTGCGTCCAGCCGCTCGAACGCCAGGACACCTGCGCCGTGTCGGGGATCTCGGCCGGATGCAGGGGTCCGCGCTCGGCCAACTGCGCGAGCACATCGCGGCGGAAGCGGTCGTTGGCGACGAGCCAATCCCGGGCGTCCCGGTAGGGCAGGCC
>NZ_JBFUFC010000031.1:0-27381 GCF_056403635.1 Microbacterium sp. P2_F9
CGGGGCGACCGCGACGGCTTCGGGGTGGGCGATCGACCCCGACACGTCATCGCCGATCAAGGTGCACGTCTACGTCGACTCCGTCGGCGTGGCTTACACCGCCGACGTGTTGCGCGCCGATGTCGGCAACGCATACCCCGGGTCGGGCAGCCAGCATGGATTCATCGTCACCATCCCGATGACCGTCGGCACACATCACGTGTGCGTCTATGCGATCAACTCAGGTGCGGGTGGGCACACCCCGCTCGGCTGCCGGGACGCCACGATTCCGTAGCCGCGCATCGAGGAGCATCACATCCTCGACAGGTACTCCTCGAGCGCGCGGGTCTGATCGTCGATCTGGAATCCGGTCGCTGTGATCTTTGCCACATCCAGGACACTGTTGCGGGGGCGCGGAGCGACGACGGCGGGAGCCGAACTGAAGTACTCCTCGGTGCTCACGCCGTGGACTCGATCTTCATCGTGGCCGGTCAGACGGAAGACCGATTTCGCGATGTCGAGCCAGGTCAACGGCTCGCCGATGTTGGTGACGTTGTACGTCCCGCTTGCTGCTCGGGACGCGATCAGATGCCTGATCGCCTCGGCGATCGTCGTCGTGAACGTGAGACGGCCGACCTGATCGTCGACGACGTTCGGGTTCACTCCGCGCTCTGCCAAGGTGGCCATCGTGCGGACGAAGTTGCGTCCCTCGCCGATCACCCAACTGGTGCGCACAATGTAGTGCCGCGGAACAGTGGAGACGATCGCATCTGCGGCAGCTTTGGTCTGTCCGTAGACGCCCAAAGGTGTTGGTGGCTCGTCCTCGGTGTACGAGCCGATTCGTGACCCGTCGAAGACGTAGTCGCTGGAGACGTGGACGAGAGTGATCCCGAATTCCGTGGCGATGCCCGCAAGCCGGGCGACGCCGGTGACGTTCGACGCCCACGCCTCGGTCCGCCCGGGCGCCTCCTCGGCTGCGTCGACCGCCGTGTAAGCCGCCGCATTGATGATCGTGTCGTAATCTCGCCAGCGTCGCGCGCCGCGCACATCGGGGTCGGAGAGGTCAAGAGACTGCCGATCCGCGAACTCCACCGAGTCGTCCGCAGCGAAGGCCTGCCGCAAGGCGCGGCCGAGCTGCCCGTTCGCCCCGACTACGAGGGACTTCCGCGGGCGCATCGGCGTGACGTCTGCGAGACGTGGGTGCKCGAGGTCCTTGGGCGAGATCTCGACCTCGGTAAGGGGGATCGGCCAGTCGATGGCGGCGGACTCGTCTCCCAGATTGAGGAAGGTGTAGGTGGCCTCAGCCGACCAGTGGTCGTTGACGAGATAGACGTAGGCGGTGTCCGGGTCGAGGGTCTGATAGGCGTTGCCCACCCCTCGCGGCACGAAGATTGCGCGGGACGGGTCGAGTTCTGTGGTGAACACCGCGCCGAAAGTCGGTCCTTCACGAAGGTCCACCCAGGCGCCGAAGATCCGGCCCGCGGCCACCGAGACGAACTTGTCCCAAGGCTCTGCGTGGATGCCGCGCGTGGTTCCGACCTCGTCGTTGAAGGAGATGTTGTTCTGAACCGGCCCGAAGTCAGGCAGCCCCGCCGTCGTCATCTTCTCGCGCTGCCAGTTCTCCTTGAACCAGCCGCGGTTGTCGCCGTGAACAGGCAGGTCCCACACCACGAGGCCGGGAATCGGCGTCGAGGTCGCGGCAAGAGCCTTGCCGTACTCCGTCATCACTGACCCTTCGACGCGTAGAACGCCTCGGTGGCGTCCTTCGCCGGTGCCCACCAGGCTTCATTCGCGCGGTACCAGTCGATGGTGGCGGCAAGTCCGGCCGCGAAGTCCTGGTAGACCGGTCGCCACCCGAGTTCGCGGCGAAGCCGGCTGGAGTCGATGGCGTAACGCATGTCGTGCCCCGCCCGGTCGGTCACGTGGTCGTAGGCGTCGCGCGGATGCCCCATCATCTCGAGGATCAGCTCGACGACGTCCTTGTTGCTTTCTTCGCCGTCGGCGCCGATGAGGTACGTCTCTCCGATGACGCCCTTCCCGAGGATCGTGAGCACTGCTGACGAGTGATCGTCGGCATGGATCCAGTCCCGAACGTTCTCGCCCTTGCCGTAGAGCTTCGGACGGATGCCGCGGATGACATTCGTGATCTGGCGCGGAATGAACTTCTCGACGTGCTGGTAGGGCCCGTAATTATTCGAGCAGTTGGAGATCGTCGCGCGTACCCCGAACGACCGCACCCACGCCCGCACCAGAAGGTCGGAGCCGGCCTTGGTGGACGAGTAGGGCGATGACGGGTTGTAGGGGGTTGTTTCCGTGAAGCGCTGCGGGTCATCGAGCTCGAGGTCGCCATAGACCTCGTCGGTGGAGATGTGATGGAAGCGGATGCCGTAGCGGCGGGCGGCCTCGAGAAGCGTGTATGTCCCGATGATGTTCGTATCGAGGAACGGCCGCGGGTCGTGGAGCGAGTTGTCGTTGTGCGACTCCGCCGCGTAGTGAACCACGGCATCTGCGTCACGGAACAAGCCATCGACGACTTCAGCGTCGGTGATGTCGCCCTGCACGAAGGTGAGCCGGTCGCCTGGCAGGCCGTCGAGCGAGGCGCGGTTGCCGGCGTAGGTGAGTTTGTCGAGGACGGTTACGTGATCGTTAGTGTTGGCGATGACGTGGTGGACGAAGTTGGAGCCGATGAAGCCGGCACCCCCGGTGACGAGGAGTCTGCGCATCCTGCCAGGATAACCGGCGTCGCGGCGATGATCCGAACGCCGGCGAAGGACGATCAGCGTCGCAAGAGGTGACGCAGTCGTCGCGCAGCCCTCACCAGCGGAATGCGGTACAGGCGCTCCATCTGCTGGGCCATCTCGTCACGTTGGCTGGCGGCGGTGTCGACGCGTATCCGCATCTCGGCCACGAGTGCGTCGAGCTCGGCCACGTGACGCCGTTCAAGGTCGAGGTCGTCAGTGGCCTTCCGCTTCTCGATTTCGAGTCGCTGGAGTCGCGCCTCGAGTGGTCGCAGACGAGCCATGAGGCTTCGATCGGATTCGGCCTCGGCCTTCGGAATCGGATTGTCCGGGACGGGTGAAGGGTGCAACTCCATGATCCGCCGGTCTAAGACGAACCATCCCTTGCGCACTCCCTCATGAAGCTCTTCCGCAGACGGGTGGCGGGCGGTGTACGCGGCCGAGAGTATGCCGTCCTGGAGTCGCCGATAGTCGCGCATCCCGTGGTGGTTGGCACTCGGCCGCAGGTGTGGAGACGCGTCGTAGGCCCTTCCCGCGTTGTCGACCTTGTGGGCGAACTGCGCGAACGAACGCCAGGGGAAGTGGTACACGACGAGGCCGCGACCGGCCTCGAGTGGACGGGTCTGAACGACGTTGACGAAGTGGTTCCCCTGCGCGACGACGACGTCCTCGCTCGGCACGAAGGCGACGTCAGGTGTCGCGTGAGCGTGGATGCCGAGTTCACGCATGATGTCGTCCGGTCGCTCGTCGCGATAGATGAGGCGCTGCAGGCCTGTGCCGGATTGCGCCGGTTCACCTGTCATGTCGAAGACGGGCACGGGGAATGCGCCGATCGCCGGATCGATCCTGGCCAGTTCCTCCCCGAGCGTCGATTCGCGATCGACCGACATCCAGAACTCGTCCGCGTCCGCGTTGAGCACCCACTGCGCACCTCGGCGCGCGGCCTCGCGCGACATGTGCGTGACGACTTCGTGCTGCTGCTTCAGATGACGTGCGTCGTGCGACAGTTCGATCTTGCCGGCATCCGCGAACGACTCGAGGATCTCCGCCGTCCCATCCACAGACCCGTTGTCTGTGACCAGGAAGAGATCGACGCCCTGATCGAGGTGATGCTGGATCATGGCACCGACGATGTCCGCTTCGTCGCGGACCATCATTGTCATGGCGATCATGGAGTGCTTTCGTCGTGCGCAGTGTGTGCCGTCGGTGCGCGGGCGCACCAGCGGCGGCGAGGTCGCTGTCAACGATAGTCCGAGCGGATCTCGTCGACCGCCAGCATCGCCTTCCCCACCCGAACGCCGAGTCATGGGGTCGACCTAGACTCGAAACCATGCTGGAGAGAGTAATGAAGCGTGGCGCGCGGGGCGTTGCAAGGATCGTGGACGGCGTTGCCAGGCGATTGGGAGAGGTCGCGATCTTCCTTCGACTCGGTCCTCGAGACTATGCGCACCACCGTGAGTCGCGGGATGTGTCGCGCTCTCGTCGGGGCGCCACGTTCGCCAACGGTGTCACGACCACTTTCACACCCGAGCGGGCTGCGGGGTGGCACCGGGTCCATTGGAAACGTGTGGTGATCGTGGTGCACGGAGCGCCGCGACCCGAGCTCGGCGATTGGCTGGTCCGCGTGAGCGCGGTGTTGCGAGCTCGAGTCGTGCTCGCGCCGGAGCTTGCGACCGCCGCTTCCTCTGTGCATGGCAAGTCGTGCACGATTGCCGACGGTCAGGGCGGCGCGCCGATCGTGGACCTCGCGAGCATTCTCGATTGGATGCACAGGGAGTGCCGGCGCTGGGATCTCGTGCTCATCGACACTCGGCATCCGCTTCCCGAAGCCAACGCCATCATCGAGCTTCAGCATGCCGCCCACGAGTACCATCACGACCACGAGATCGGCTTCGTCACTCCCGCGTACGGCGCGCCGGAGGGCATTGCCGCCGGCTATCAGGTCGATCGCCGCACGGCGAGTGTCGTGCCTGCACTTCCCGGAGCACGAGACTACGGCGCGCAGCGCATTCCCAGGTACGCGCTCACGGGCGCGGCGCACGGCTTCTATGCGACATCGACTGCCATCGACCGTGTCGACATTGCTGGAAGGCACCTCGCAGGTCTGAGCCTGGATGCCCAAGTGGGACGCATGATCCGGAAAGGATGGGCGGGAAACTTCCGCACCCTGTGCTTGAGCAGCACGGTCTTCCGGGTCGGGTGGCTTCCGAGCCTCGAGATCGGTGGGGAGCAGCGTCGATGGATCCTCGAGCGGAAGGTCTCAACGGACGACGGCACCAAGAGGATCATCTTCGTACTCAATGCAACATCCATCAGCGGCGGCATCCGTGCCGTGTTCGAAATCGCCAACGGACTGGCAGAGCGTGGATTCGACGTCGCCATCTGGTCGCTCCAGGGTGCGCCGACCTGGTTCGATCTGCACGTTCCGGTCGTCACCTATCGCACCTATGAGGACCTTCTTCTCTCCCTGCGCAACGAGGACGCGATAAAGGTGGCCACGTGGTGGGAGACAGCTGAGATCGTATGGCTCGCCTCCGTCAGTCATGGCATCCCGGTCTACCTCATCCAGGAGTTCGAGACCTGGTTCTACCCCGACGACCGCGTGGCGCAGTCGGCTGTCGTGGCGAGTTACCGGCTTGAGTTCGCCAGTCTCACAGAGGCGAGCTACCAGCAGCAGGAGCTCGCAGAAGTGGGGGTCGCCGCGACTATGATTCCGCACGGCTACGACAGCTCGGTCTTCCGCGTACTGCCGGGATGGGAGCGCGACGCCGACACCCTGCTCGCTCTCGGGCGGTCGTTCTTCCAGAAGAACTTCGCCATGACCGAGCGAGCGTGGCGCCGGCTGGGTGACAGCCGACCAAAGCTGCAGCTGTTCGGGACGGAGCCGGGCATTCTCCTCGACGATCATGTCGCCTACCGGACGAGACCTCGGGACTCCGAGGTCAACGAGCTGTACAACAGCGCCACCGTGTTCGTGCAGACGTCCCGGCACGAGGGGTTCTGCCTCCCTATCCTCGAGGCGATGGCCGCAGGATGCCCGGTCATCGCCACGGACTCGCACGGGAATCGGGGCTTCTGCCGGGACGGCGAGAACTGCATCATCGTGGCTCAGGATGATGACGAGGCCCTTGCGGCCGCGATCGCCCGGTTGCTGGGCGACCCGGCCGAACAGGCCCGCCTCTCGGCTGCCGGCGTCGCGACGGCGGCGCAGTACGCATGGCCCGTGGTTCTCGACGTCGTCGCGGAGTTCTACGACTCTCTTGTGATGGCCGGGTCAGCGGGCGCGGCCCTTGCGGAGGCGGCGGTAGGCGCCACCGACGAATGACCGCGACGCGGCCTCGCGAAGACGGCCGCGTCGCGCCGGTCCCGACCGGTGAGCTGCGGCTGGAACGTCCCTTGGGACCAGTCGGGTATCCCACTCGGAGACGACCGCTTTGAGCTGAGCGGTGGTCTGGGACCAGCGCCACGCATCCCGAATCCTCACCACGCGCTGTCGCACGGCATCCCTGCGTGCCGGCTCCGACATAGCGGCGATCGCCTGCTTCATGCCCTCGACATCGGCGGGGGCGACGACCTCGCCGAGTTCGTGCTCCTCGATGTACTCCGCGAACCAGTCCCCGCGCGTGACGATGCTCGGAAGCTTCGCCCAGAAGTGATCCAGGATCCGCGTGCGGAACGCGTAGCGGGTCTCGAACGACTCCTTGTGGGCGTAGAGGGCGACGTCTGCATCGAGGAGGTAGTCGGCGCGGCGGTCGGCCGGCACCCACCCGTCGATGAAGTGCACCCCCTTGCCGAGGACGCCGAGGTCGGCAGCGAGGGACTCCGCGCGCTCCACGGTCTTCGGCTTCCCGATCGCCGCATTGGGGTGGGTCGTTCCATAGAAGACGAGGTGGATGTCGGACCGCGCCTGCCGCAGCTCCGCGACAGCCCGGATCGGCGTCTCGGCATCGAACCAGTCCCAGATCCCTCCCGCCCAGATCAGCACGAGATCGTCGGGCCCGATCCCTGTCCGGCCGCGGATGCCGTGATCCGACGCGACAGGGTCGCCATCCTCCATGCCGAAGGGGAGCAGCCCGATGACATCTTCGGGACGACGACCGCGCAGTTCGCCCGGAAGCAGCGCATCCGCGGAGAGTGCATATCCGATCCAGAGGTCGCGCTGCCGGTCGTTCGACGTCACGAAGTAGCTGCCGGCACGCATGCAGAATCGGAAGAACGCGAGCACCCCCCGGAAGACGTCATCCATCTCCGGTTGGGTGTCGAATCCTCCGATCCGCTCGGCGCCGATCGCCTCCGCAGGAAGCGCGTTGTAGAGGTCGAAGACGAACCGGCATCCGGCGGCCGCACCCCGACGGACGACCTCTTCATCGATGAGCTGGCAGAACGCGATGTCGTGCGCGCACACGATCTCGATGAGCTGGTCCCGACCCTGATACGAGGCGATCGCGAATCCGCGTCCTTGCAGCGACTCCGTCTCACTGCCTTCGATCCCCACGGCGAGAGTCACGTCCGCAACAGTGGCCATCTGCTCGGCGATCTTGACGAACCGGATGCCCGGACCCGCCATGTGCGCGCCGACGACGTCTGCGGCGACGATGACCATACGCGGTCGGCGAGGCTTGGGAGGAGGAGTCGATACCATGGGGCGTCCGGGTTTCTTTGAGGGGATTGCGTCCAGTGTCAGACCTTTTCAGACGCGTCGCCCGATCCGCGACGGCGAAGCTTCCCGCACAGTGGCAGGATCGGATCCGATCGGCGCGAAGCAGACGTCTCTATCCTCTCAACACCCGAGGGATCTCCGCGAACCCCGACATGACAGCGTGGTTCGCCGCGAACGGGCGCCCCGTGAGCATCGTCATACCGAGCTATAACGACGTGCCCCTCCTGACGGAGGCCCTTGCGAGCATCGAGGCAACGTGCGCCGCAGTCGATTACGAGGTGGTGATCGTCGATGACTACATCGATCCCGAGGTCGCGCGACAGCTCAAGGCGTTCGAGAACGATCGGGTCCGCGTCATCCTGAAGGATCGTCGACTGGGATTCGCCGGCACCGTGAACGTCGGCATGCAGGAGGCCCAGCATGACATCGTGCTGCTGAACAGCGACATCATCGCGAAGCCCGGCTGGCTCGAGGCGCTGCAGTTCAGCGCATACGCGATCGACCCTGCGATCGGAATGGTGAGTCCGAAGCTCGTCTACCCCGACGGGCGGATCCAGTACGGCGGCACCTACTACGCGCGAATCCTCGCGCCGCAGTGGTTCGGACATCTGCACGTCGGGGCCGCCGCGACGAAGGCCTCCGCGAATGTCCCCGGCTACAACCGCTCGATCTCCGGCGCGTGCGTCTACGTCACACGGGATGCGTTCGAGACGGTCGGCCTCCTCGACGACGAGTTCTGGCTCGGCTTCGAGGATGTCGACTACGGCCTTCGCGCCTGGGAACGCGGCGTCCGCTGCTACTACCAGCCCTCCGCGATGCTGATCCATCACGAGTCGGCGTCGCGCGGGTATAGCCAGGGACAGCGGGAGCTCGCGTCCATGCGCCGGTTCTGGCGCCGTTGGGAGGACCAGTACCTCGCACGACGGCTGCCAGACGATGCCCCGGTCGACTTCGTCGTGGGTCCCGCCTCGGACCGGCTCTGGCGGTCGTATGTCTCGGACCTCGTCGACGCGCTGCGCGCAGAGGGCCGCGATGTGCGGCTGACGGCGGTCCCTTCCGACTCGACCGAGGAATCGGTGGTGGCCGAACTCGCGGCACGCACAGGCATCGTGATCGCGTGTGATCGGACTGTCGCGGAGACGGTATGGCTCGCGACGGTGCACGGCGGGTTGCCGGTGTATCTGCTGCCCGCGGTGGAGAGCGTCTGGCATCCCGACGATCACGCGCTCCAGTCCCGGATCATCGCGGGCTATCGGCCCGAGTTCGACTACATCGCGCCCAACCGGTGGACGGCGGCGCAGCTGCAGGCCGAGGCGGCGTGGGAAGTCCGGCGGCGCRTTCCGCCGGCGACGGCCCCCGCACCGCTCTCGGACACGGCCGAGCGGAACGTCGTGACGATCGGCGCCCACTCGGCCGCTCGGGCTGCTTTGGACGAGGTGTGCACCGAAACAGGTTTCGCGTCCATCCACTTCGACGCGGCGCCGGACCTCGCTGAGGTCGCGACCCATCGTCCCCGTGCGGTGGTGCTCTTCGCCGAGCAGCAGTCCAGCCTCTTGCCGTTCGCGCTCATGTCGCTCGGTGGCGTGTACCTCGCTCCTGTGGACACCCGGCTCGGGCACGAAGTGCTCGACGGCTACAACTCGCTCCTGTTCGCGCCGGCCGACCTGGATCAGCTGCAGCGATCGCTTCGCGACGTGATCCTCGACGACGACGTCTGGTCAGAACTTCGCAGCAACGGCCATGCATCGGCATCCCGCGCGGCCGCGGCCGCCGTACGCGGGATCATCGACGCGCTCGCCGACTTCGCCCAAGCTCCGGTGTGACCCTGACCCCTCGGTTTGGGGGCGTTGCCCGCATCAGGGAGACTGGATTGCATGCGTGGCATAATTCTCGCGGGCGGCACGGGGTCGCGACTGCATCCCATCACCCAGGGCATCTCGAAGCAGCTGGTTCCCGTGTACGACAAGCCGATGATCTACTACCCGCTGTCGACCCTTCTCCTGGCGGGCATCCGCGATGTCCTGATCATCACCACGCCCCAGGACTCGGATCAGTTTCAGCGCCTCCTGGGCGACGGTTCGCGCTTCGGCGTCTCGATCACCTATAAGCAGCAGCCGTCGCCGGATGGGTTGGCGCAGGCGTTCATCCTCGGCGAGGATCACATCGGCGGGGACTCGGTCGCACTCGTCCTGGGAGACAACATCTTCTATGGGCAGGGCATGGGCACGCGGCTGAGGCAGTACGGCGATCTGTCTGGCGGCGTGGTGTTCGGCTACTGGGTGGATGATCCGACGGCCTACGGCGTCGTCGAGTTCGACTCTGAGGGCCGGGTCGTCTCCTTGGAGGAGAAGCCGCTCGCGCCCAAGAGCAACTACGCCGTGCCCGGACTCTACTTCTACGACAACGAGGTCGTAGAGATCGCCAAGAACCTCGCGCCGTCTCCGCGCGGCGAACTGGAGATCACCGACGTCAACCTGGAGTACCTGCGGCGAGACGCGCTCCACGTTGAGCTGCTTCCGCGGGGGACTGCGTGGCTGGACACGGGCACGTTCGACTCTCTTGCCGAGGCGACGGACTTCATCCGCACGGTGGAGAAGCGGCAGGGTCTGTCGATCGGGTGCCCGGAAGAGGTGGCGTGGCGCATGGGCTTCCTGACGGACGACGAGCTCAGCGAGCGTGCAGAGCCACTGGTCAAGAGCGGCTACGGCCGCTATCTGCTGAAGGCGATCGAGCAGGGGCGGCGCTGAGCGGTGGCAGCTGCCGAGGAGGTCGCGCCGGCCCCCGCCGAGTTCCCTGACGGAGGCCGCCGGCTGTTCGTCTATGCCGTATGGGATCGTCGGGGGGGCATCGATGACTACGTGCCCTACGCGCTCGCCGGGATGCGGGCTGACGCCGCGCACATCCTCGTCGTCGTCAACGGGACGCTCAGCGAAGAAGGCCGAGCGCGGCTGGAACCCGTTTCCGACGAGATCCTCGTGCGTGACAACACGGGCTATGACATCTGGGCGCACAAGGCGGCCCTCGAGCACATCGGCGACGGAATCTCCGAGTTCGACGAGATCGTCCTCACCAACGACACGTGGTTCGGACCGGTCCGACCCTACGGCCMCGTGCTTGAGCGGATGGCTTCACGGCGTATCGACTTCTGGGGCCTGACCGATCGCTCCAGGGAGGAGCAGAAACCGGTTACGGGCAAGGGCGTGGTGCACCGCCATCTTCAGACCTTCTGGATCGCCGTCCGCCGGAGCATGTTCCTCTCGGATGCATGGCGCGCGTACTGGCGCGACCTGCCGGAAATGCCGGACTACGTCGACACCGTCCTCAAACATGAGGCGGTGTTCACCGACCACTTCGTGATGTACGGCTTCCGCCAGGACGTCGCCTTCCCGTCGGCGGAATATCCGACGGACGACCCCGCGGTGTTCAACCCCGACCTCCTACTGGCCGACGGCTGTCCGGTGCTGAGGCGCCGTCCGTTCTTCCGCTATCCACCGTTCCTCGACCGGCATGCGGTCATCGGCCGGCAGATCGCTGAGGAGGTCGAGGCCTACGGCTACCCGGTGGCCGTGATCTGGCAGAATCTCGCACGGAATGTCGCCCCGAAGATCTTGAATGCGGATGCCGGGATGCTCGAGGTCCTGCCGCAGGTGGACTTATCGAGCGGAGCGGCGGAGCCGCTGCGCATCGTGGCCATCCTGCACATCTTCTACCCGGAGATGACCGACGAGATGCTCGATCGTGTCGACATGCTTCCGACTCCGTATGACCTCGTGGTGACCACCCCCGACTCCGACCGCGCGAAGAAGATCGCAGAGTTCGTCGCCCTTCGTCCGCGAGACGGCAGGAGTGTCGACATCCGTGTGGTCGAGTCGAACGCTGGGCGGGACCAGAGTGCTTTCCTGATCGGATGCCGCGACATCCTCCTCGACGGTGGATATGACCTCGTCGTGAAGCTCCACTCGAAGAAGACGCCGCAGGACGGGTTCAACGTCGGACGCCACTTCAAGGACCAGCAGTTTCGCAATCTGCTCGACAGTGCCGGCTACACTGCGAATCTTGTCGGACTGTTTCAGCGTGAGCCAGGGCTGGGGCTCGTCTTTCCCCCGATGATCCATATCGGGTATCCCACCATGGGGCGTGCATGGTGGGCGAACAAGCCAGGAGCTGAAGCGCTCTGTGCCGAGCTTGGCATCCGCGTGCCGCTCGATGACGTGTCGCCGCTCGCGCCGTATGGCTCCATGTTCGTCGCGCGCCCCGAGGCGCTGCGGCTGCTCGTCGAGCACGAATGGCGATATGCGGAGTTCGGCGGCGTCGACGCCTACAGCGACGGCGGTCTCGCGCACATTCTCGAGCGCCTCCCGTCGTACGCCGCAGGCGAGGAGGGGTTTCACACGCGAACGGTGGCTACCGCCGAGTACATGTCGATCAGCCACACGATGATGGAGTACAAGCTCGATCAGCTGTCGTCGACGCTCCCCGGCGACACACTGGAGGCGATCCACTACCTCCGCGGCGTGGGACAGGTGGGCCGTGGACGGGTGATCGACTTCGCGCGCATGTACATACGTCTCCATCATCCGGGCGTCGGCGCGGCCGTCCGGCGGTTCGCCGGGCGGGAGACCATGGTGGGACGGGTGATGGCGCCATTGCTGCGAGGGCGGCGGCCATCGCCGGGGAGGCCGCAGTGAACGACGCAAATCACCCGATGGCCACGCGGGCGGCAGGTGTCGTTCTGGCCTACAACCCCGATCCCGAGATCCTCGAGAACGTCAGCTTGCTGCGTCTTCAAGTCGATCGCGTCTATGTCGTCGACAACTCTCCGGGGGGATCGCCGCGCACGCTGCTGGCGGGACTCGAAACGGACCAGGCTGTCACCGTGCTGCCGCAGGGCGGCAACGTAGGTGTGGCAGCGGGCTTCAACGCGGGAATGCGTGCTGCGCTCGCCGACGGCTACGAAGACGTGTGGATCTTCGATCAGGACAGCACGGTCACCGAGGGCATGCTCGAGACGCTGCGCGCCGCGCGCGCGCGATTCGGCGATCATGCCGGAGTCGTCGGACCTGCCCTTCGTTCGCGCGCCACAGGTGTCGTCTACGCACGTGAATCGGGAGAAGGCTCGCTGCAGACGGATGTCGTCATCAGTTCGGGATCGCTCTTCTCACGAACCTTGCTCGAGCGGATCGGCCTCCACGATGAACCGCTGTTCATTGACTACGTGGACCACGACATCTGTCTCAGGGCGAGGAGGAACGGCTTCCGAAACCTCAAGGTGTTCGAAGCGATTCTCGACCACAGCTTCGGAGACGCGGAGCCGGTGCACTTGTTCGGCCGCCGCGTCTACTTGGCGAACTACTCGACGCTGCGCCATTTCTATGCTGCGCGCAATCGCGTCATTGTGACCCGTCGATATGGGTTCGGCCGCTGGTTCTGGGAGGACCTGTGGTTCACCGCCAAGGCATGGGTGAAGGTGGTGCTGCTGGAGCCGCAGCGATGGTCAAACATCCGGGCCGCATCCAGAGGTGTGTGGGCGGGGCTGCGCTACAACGTCAGAGCCTGACGGCACGCGCTTGAGGCGCTTCTGACTCCGCCGATTCCACAGGAGCGGAGTGAACGGTCCCTGCGCGCCACACCTCGATACAGAGAAGTGTGAGCGCCGCCGCAAACGCGAGCGACCCGACGACCCACACGAAACCCGCGGACGGGACATTCGCCCACCACCACTCAGCGTTCGAACCCGGGTCGATGGCCGGATCGTCGATACCGGTCGTGTAGCGGCGGAGGTTCGTGTGGAGTGCGATGGCAGCCGCGCCCGCGAGCATCGCGGCGGCGATGGCGATACGCGGACCGCGCCACCAGCGCCAGGTTCTGGGCGCCGCGGACGCGACACCCAGCAGAAGGATGAGCAGAGGGAGGATGTATCGCGGCTGTATCTGTACTCCGACGACCGCATTCGAAAGCGCGAGCAGGACGAAGGGGATGAGCCAAAGAGCGCCGGCTGTGACGGCGAGCGCGATCCAGCGTCGGAGAGATACCGAGCGGAGGCCGATGAATAGCACGGCAGCGGCCACCGCCAATGAGAAGAAGCTCACCACAGAGGGCATCACGGTATCGAGCCAGCCCAGCCCCCAGCCGCCCAGTGCGCCCGCCCACAAGTTCGGAATATTGAGGAGGTTCGAGGCGTGTTGGCCAATCGTGAGGGGAGTGGTGAAGCCCTTCAGTCCGGACACCAGGGCATCCCCTTGACTCGCGGTGAGATAGAACGCGAGCGATGTCACGCACACACCGAGCGCAACGAGAGCGGGGGCGAGAAGAGCCCTGTCACGTCGGGCGCTCAAGATAGCGACGACGACGACCGCGAGGATCGTATACGCAGCAGCATCGGCCCGGGCCCCGGCGCCGATGAGGGCGCCGACGACTGTCATCGCCAAGAGGACCCATCGGCGTCTCCCGGTCGACTGGGTCGCGCCGTAAAGCGAGATCCACACGGTCACGGCTGAGATGTATGCCCACGAGGAAGGGTTTACCGAGGGAATGATGAATAGCCCGAGCGGGACGCTCGCCGCCACCGACGCCGCGATCGGCGCCGCGCGGAGGCGGCGGGGGAGCGTCCAGATGACAGCCGTGATGAATCCGACCGCGAGCACCGCGTTGAAGGTTCGCATGAGCAGGACGGATGTCTGCAGGTCTTTGGAGGCGAAGAGGGCCATCGTGCCGTAGAAGATCGGCGGGTACTGACCGGTGTTGATGCGCTCTGTCTCGACGAGTGTCGCTACTGATGGGTCCCAGCAGTCGCCACTCTGATCGGGGTGGCGGGCAAAGCACTGGGCATTGGTGAGCGGAGCGGGAACGAGTCGGCTCTCATCGTTGTCGGTCGCTTCGCACAATCCGGATCGTTCGCCCAGACCGCACCAGATCGACGGCAGGTGATAATCGTCATCGGGGCTCGCTCCGACGGGGGATGCGAACCCCCAGGAGATGAGGGTCAGCAGGAACAGGACTGGAATTGCAATCCAGGCGATTCGCCGGCCGGAGGCCGTCTTCGGGAGGGTCACCCCTAGATCCTAATCGGGGGTTCGCCGCACGCATCACGAGACTCCACAGCCTGCCGAACCATGTCTTCGCCTCGTCCCCGCAGATGCGCCGTCGCCTGCCCGTGCGTGGGGCGAAGGGATGTCCGCGGTAGGCTTTGCTGGTGTCCGCCGCCGCCTCAGATCGGGTCCTTGTGATCGTCCCCGCCTGGAACGAGGCCGAGAACGTGGGCAACACGATTCGCGAGATCCTCAAATGTGACGAGCCATATGACGTCGTCGTCGTCGACGACGGCTCGACCGACCGGACCAGCGCCGTGGCGAGTGAAGCGGGAGCTAGGTTGCTCCCGCTTGCGTTCAACATGGGCGTGGGCGGAGCGATGCGCACCGGGTTCACTTACGCGCAACGTCATGGTTACCAGCGCGCGATCCAGGTAGACGCGGATGGCCAGCATAATCCGGAGGACATCGCCCTTGTGCTGAGCGGACTCGAGACCGCCGACATCTCCATCGGCGCCCGCTTCGCCGACGTCGGCGACTATGCCGTGCGCGGGCCTCGTCGCTGGGCGATGATCTTTCTGGCGAGCGTCGTGAGCCGCGTAGCCCAGAGCCGGCTCACCGACGTCACAAGTGGTTTCCGCGCCGCCAACAGTCGAGCGATCGAGCAGTACGTGCGCTATTACCCGGCCGAGTACCTCGGCGACACAGTCGACTCCCTTGTCAGCGCTCTCCATTCCGGGCTGACCGTCGTGCAGGTGCCGGTCGCCATGCGCGAGCGCGTTCATGGCCGACCGAGTCAGAATCCCTTCGGAGCGACGATCTATCTGCTGCGCTCCGTCTTCGCGCTCTCGCTCGCTCTCCTGCGCGGATCCCGCAGGCCGACGGAGGCCCGCGCATGATCGCTTTCGCCGGCATCGTCTTCGCTCTTATCGTGCTCGCGATCATCCTTTCGCTGTTGCTGCGGCGAAGACTGCGCGAGAAATACGCGGTGCTGTGGATCGTGATCGGGATCGTGATCCTGATCCTGGCGCTGTTCCCCGCACTTCTCGTCGGGCTGTCGAAGATCCTCGGCATCGAGGTGCCGTCGAATCTCATCTTCTCGCTCGCGATCGTGCTCCTCGTCGGCGTGACACTGCATCTCTCATGGGAGCTTTCGCAGGCGGAAGACGAGGTCCGCCGTGTGGCAGAGGATGTCGCGATCCTGCGCGCCGACCTCGAGGATCTGAGAGCGGCTGCTTCGGCAGCATCGGCGCGCCGGTTCTCGGAGGACGACTCTGGCAGGGCGGATCCGGCAGCTGGCGCGGGTGACAACGACCGCAGTTGAGCCGCCCCGGCACGGAAGGTAGCGGTCGTATAGCTACAGCCGCGGCGATCCGTGCTCGCCAGGAACTCTAGCCGAGGACGGTGTCGGCGACGGTCTGCGGGAATGGAATCTGCGGTGACCACCCCAGCGCGTCGCGCAGCCGGGAGGAATCCCCGGCGATTCGCGCCGGATCTGTAGCCCGGATGCGTGCCGAGTCGACTTCGATCGCGGGTTGCCGGATCTCCAGTGCCAGGCACACCTGCGCCAGGACCTCGAGACCGGTGCGCGGGGTGCCCGACGCGACGTTGTAGACGCTGTGCTCGACCGCGTCGGCGGTGGCGAGGGCGAGGTAGGCCCGCGCGACGTCGCGTACGTCGGTGTAGTCGCGCGCCGTCGAGAGGTTCCCGACGTGGAGACGCTCCCCGGTCTCGAGCGCGCGGAGCTGCCTCAGAAGATCAGGCACCAGGAAACCCGGCCCCTGACCGGGGCCGATGTGATTGAACGGCCGCKCGACGACGGTGTCGAGACCACGTGCACGGTAGTAGGCGAACTGGTTCTCGACGAGGATCTTGCTGACGACGTATGGCGAGGTGAACGCCACCTGATCGCCCTCGGCACGGAGGKGTTTCTCATCGTTCTGCGCGTACACCGCACCGGTGCTGATGCCGACGATTCGCGCTGACGAACCCTGCGCAAGTCTCGCCTCGCACAGATTCGTGACCATCGCGCTGTTACCGGCGATGTAGTCCTGCGGACGGTCGAACGATGGACCGACGGCGGCGAGACCGGCGAGGTGGATGACGGCGGCATCGTCGGGCGCCGCTGAGGGCCACACCTCACGGAGATCGGCGCTCGCGTAGCCGGTGAGGTGCTGGTCGAGGTCGCGGTCCACCGTCTGCGTGCRCGAGATGCCGAAGACCTCGAAGCCGGCCTGCGCGGCGATGCGTGCCACGTGTCGTCCGACGAAGCCGTCGACCCCCGTGACGATGAGGCCCGATGTCATACGGTCGCGCGCGATGCCGCCGCGGCGCTCAGGTCGTGTTCGACCATGAGCTTCACGAGACCCGGGAAGTCGACCTCGCGCTTCCAGCCGAGCACCTGTTCCGCCTTCGTGGGGTYGCCGAGGAGGATGTCGACCTCGGCGGGGCGCATGAACGCGGGGTTCTGCACGACGTACGGGCGCCAGTCGTCGATGCCGATCTCAGCGAATGCGAGGGTCAAGAACTCCTCGATCGAGTGGGTCTCGCCGGTCGCGAGGACGAAGTCGTCCGGGACGTCGTGCTGCAGCATCCGCCACATGCCGTCGACGAAGTCGCCGGCGTAGCCCCAGTCGCGCTTGGGCCACAGGTCGCCGAGCTCGATGTTGGGCTGCAGGCCAAGTTTGATGCGGGCGACCGCGTGGGTGATCTTGCGGGTCACGAACTCGATCCCGCGCCGTTCGCCCTCGTGGTTGAAGAGGATGCCGCACGAGACGAACATGCCGTAGCTCTCGCGATAGTTCTTGGCGATCCAGTGACCGTAGAGCTTGGCGACGCCGTAGGGGCTCCGCGGGTGGAAGAGCGAGT
Organism: Microbacterium sp. P2_F9; assembly: GCF_056403635.1. Lineage (NCBI taxonomy): Bacteria > Bacillati > Actinomycetota > Actinomycetes > Micrococcales > Microbacteriaceae > Microbacterium > Microbacterium sp. P2_F9. The sequence continues at coordinate 17,274 of NZ_JBFUFC010000031.1, forward strand.
CCTCGTTGTAGCCCGCACCCGGACGGTTGTAGTCGAGACCTCCGAACATCTCCGACGTGGAAGCCTGATAGACCCGTGTCGTCTGTTCGCGTCCCGTCACCCGCACGGCCTCGAGCACGTTCAGGACGCCCTTCGCCGTGACATCGGCGGTGAGGGTCGGGTTCTTGAACGAGTAGCCGACATGGCTCACCGCGGCGAGGTTGTAGAGCTCATGGGGGTCGGACGCCTCTACCGCACGGATGAGAGAAGTCGGATCGATCAGATCGCCCTCGATGAGGGTGACCCAGGGGAATTCCGCCTCGACTTCGGAGCGACGGGGGTTGGCCTGTCCGCGGATGAGGCCGAATACCTCGTAGCCCTTGTCGTGGAGCTGCTTTGCGAGATGCCCGCCGTCCTGTCCGGTGATGCCGGTGATGAGTGCGCGCGGCGCGTCAGCCATTTATTGCCTCCAGTAGACGTACTTGACATCCTATTTGAGGGCTCTGGGCGGCGCGAATCCCGATCCACCTCATGGCCCGTTGGCCCGATCACTCGTCAGAGCGGCTAGATAGGACGCTGCTCGCTCAGGGTTCGCATCGACTCCCGTGTCTTGCGGACGAGGAGGACCGTCGCGCAGGCCTCCGTGAGGGCATAGCCGATCGCTGCACCGACGGGTCCGATCACGAGGGCGAGAACGACCATGACGGGGAGCCCGACGGYGGTGCCGACGAGTGTCGCGCGCATGACGGCATGTGCATGACCAGCCGGGAACAGCACGAGGCGAGTCATGGCGGTGCGCACCGAGAATAGCGCGAACGAGATTCCCAGCGCGATGAGCACAGGAGTGGTCGCCTGCGCGTCATCGCCGAAGAGCAGCAGGCTCACCGGTGCTCCGAGGATGGCAAGCACCAGGCAGCCGAGGACCCCGAAGAAGCCGTGCGCGAGGAGCGAATTGCGAAGACGCGTTCGCCGGTGTGCACCGTGAACCTCGGCGATCCAAGCCTGGAGTGCGTTGGCGAGGGTGATGGGCAGGATCTGACCGAGTTTGAGCATCTTGTCCGCGGAGGCGAATCCCGCCGCGTCAGCGGGCGATGCCGTCACGATCACGAGCGGAGTCGGGACGGTCGAATATCCGCCCAGAACGGCGTCATTCAAGGCCACCGGCGCCCCGGATCGGAAGAGTCGGCGGAGTTCCGCGCGTCGTGGCCACGGCGCCGGGTGCTTTCGCAGGACGCGCAGCGTGAACAACCCCGTGCCCACGAGGGTCACAGCGATACCGCTCAGCGGGTAGAGCTCGACGAACCCAAGGCTGGCGATCGCCAGCGCTGCCGCGGCAGCCGTCAGGAGGCGGGGGAGGGAGTCGTACACCACGATCGAACGCGGATCGCCCACCCCCGCGGAGAACCAGGTGAAGGTGAGGGCGATCATCGCGCCCTGAAGGCCCATCAGCACTGACAGCCACTCGGATCCGGGGGCGGCGATGAGCCAGCAGACCGCGGCCATGATCGGGAGCGCGATCGCGCAGATGAGCAGTCGGACGATCAGGGACGCCCGATAGACCCGCCCGCGCTCGCGATCGTCGTGCGCGATGGCGACCAAGGCGGGACCGATCGAGGTCCATCCGTAGGCGATCGCGATCGAGGCCATGGTGCCCACGGACTCGCCCGCCATCGCACTAGCCCAGCCAGATGGCCCAGCAAGGCGAGAGACGACGGGTAGTACCAGCAGTGGCGAGACGGCGGCGATTGCGGGAACGAGCGTGAATCCGACGAGGCGCCGCCAGAGCGGGGATGCCATGGGACTCCGATCGCCGCCGCGGGGAACCTCAGCCACGGCGACCATCCTGCCAGGCATGACCCAGCAACACGCTGGGGTCAGCTGTCGACGCCATGTGCCCGCTCAGACATCGGCGAGGACGGAGGCGAAGACTGCCGCAGTAGAGGCGGCGGACCGATCCCAGGTGAACTGCTCCGACCAGAGCCGCCCCGCGACGACACGTTCATCATCCGGTGCTGCTGCGAGCGCTCCGGAGATCGCCTCGGCAAGCACGATCGGGTTCAGCGCATCCGCGTACAGCGAAGCGTCCCCCCCGACTTCGCGGAGAACCGGAATGTCATTCGCGAGAACGCGGCACCCGCGCCGCATGGCGTCGATGACCGGCAGTCCGAACCCTTCGGCCGTAGACGGGCAGACGTAGAGGGATGCGACCCCATAAAGAGACTCCAGCTGACCCGTCGTGACCCATCCGAGGAGGACCACGTCACGATCCAGCCCCAGTTCCGCGACCAGTGCGACGAGCGGATCATCGGCTCCACCGCCCGTCACGACAGTCAGCGGCCGTTCCTCGGCGGGGAGCTGGGCGACCGCGCGGATCAGGCCTTCGAAGTTCTTGTGCGGGAGCCGGTTGCCGGTGCTCAAGACGATCGGCCGGTCAGCCCCGACACCGAGGGCGGCCAGCTGGCTCCAGGGATCGCTGGGCGCAGCCGGTTCGTTCGTGCCATGTGGGACGATCCTGATGCTGTCGCGCGGGATGCCCATGTGCCTTGCGACGTTGTCGGCCGCAGCCTCGGAGCCGGAGATGACGGCATCCGCGGTTCGCGCCGTCCGACCCATCAGCCAGGCGGTGATGCGCCGCACTGCGGACGTGATCACGGAGCCTCCGCCTTCGTGATACGTCGCGTCATGGACGGTCGATACGCGTCGTCGCCCTCGGACGATCGGCCCCATGTTCGCCGGAGTCCACACCAGATCGGCGCCGAGTCGACGCGCGATCAGGTCGGCGGCGAACACCTCGCCGGCTGCCCAGGAAACACGGTCCGATCCGACCCACCGCACGACGTGCACTGCGCCAGGGAAGAAGTTCCGCACGCGGTCAGCGCCGGCGCGACCCGTCACTGCGACGAACGCACCATCCGGCATCGCAGCGGGCAACCGGCGGCAGATCTCCCGCGCGTAGGTCTCTGTTCCGCCGCGCGACCCTGTGAAGCCGAGCAGGTCGATGAGGATTCGATGGGTCACGCGTGCTCCTCTCAAAGACAACAGTCGCCCATCGTAACGGACGGGCGCTGAGGAAACCCTCGACGAGATGGGGACGTCAGTGGCGGCCTTTGTAGAATGGGCCGCCGGGGCGCTCTGCCCGCCGCATGGCCGTGCCTGCGGCCACAACACGAAAGCACGCAGCCCCATGGATCTTCTCATCGTCGGCTCCGGATTCTTCGGCCTCACGATCGCCGAACGGGCCGCGGCATCCGGCCGCAAAGTCACGGTCATCGACCGCCGCCACCACATCGGCGGAAACGCCTACAGCGAGAACGAGCCGAATACGGGCATCGAGGTGCATCGGTACGGGGCCCACCTGTTCCACACGTCGAACCCGACCGTGTGGGAGTACGTCAATCGCTTCACGACGTTCACGGACTACGTCCACCGCGTCTACACGAACCACAAAGGCGTCGTGTTCCCGCTGCCGATCAACCTCGGCACGATCAACCAGTTCTTCCATGCCGCGCATTCGCCCGGCCAGGCGCGCGCGCTGATCCACGAGCTCGCGGGCGAGTTCGATGTGAAGGATGCCGCCAATCTCGAGGAGAAGGGCATCGCGCTGATCGGGCGGCCGCTCTACGAGGCGTTCATCCGCGACTACACGGCCAAGCAGTGGCAGACCGATCCGAAGGAGCTGCCTGCCGAGGTCATCAGCCGTCTGCCCGTGCGCTACACGTACGACAACCGTTATTTCAATGACACGTGGGAGGGGCTGCCGACCGACGGTTACACCGCGTGGCTCGAGCGGATGGCCGACCACGCGAACATCGAGGTCAGGCTCTCGACAGACTTCTTCGACGACGCGCAGCCGTTCAACAAGAAGGATGTCGTCGGGCAATTGCCGATCGTCTATACCGGCCCCGTCGACCGCTACTTCGACTACGCGGAGGGCGCGCTTTCGTGGCGCACCATCGACTTGGAGCAGGAGGTGCTCCCGATCGGCGACTTCCAGGGGACCTCGGTCATGAACTATGCGGATGCCGACGTGCCGTACACGCGGATCCATGAGTTCCGTCACTTCCATCCTGAACGGGCCGACCGCTATCCGACGGACCAGACGGTCATCATGCGGGAGTTCTCGCGTTTCGCATCGCGCGATGACGAGCCCTACTATCCGGTCAACACACCGGAGGACCGCGCAGGCGTGCTCGCCTATCGCGAACTCGCCAAGGGCGAGAAGGATGTCTACTTCGGAGGGCGTCTCGGCACCTATCAGTACCTGGACATGCACATGGCCATCGGCGCCGCGCTGTCGATGTGGAACAACAGCCTCGAATGACGGCTGGCCTGCCGACGCGGTCTGAGGATCCCAGCGCCTCGCTCGGCGCGTCCCGCGTCAGCGACTTCCAGAGCTAGCTCGACGCCGGCTCAGGCACGGTGCCATCGAGCAGCGGCAGGATTCCCTCGACGGTCTGCTTCATGGTGCGGGTCTGGACGGCCAGCTCGTACCACTCGCGGCTGCGATGACGGAGCTCTTCGCCTCCTTCAAGAGCTGCGACGATCGCGCCGCCGAGGTCTTCGGCGGATGTCGAGGCCGCGACGAAGCCGTTGACCCCTGTGGTGATCAGCTCTGTCGCCGCATTGTTCTCGTCGGCGACCAGCACGACGGGGGTGCCCCATGCTGCCGCCTCGACGACGACGAGCCCGTACCCTTCTCGGCGAGACGGGTTCGCCAGGCATGCCGCGTGAGCCATGAGTCCGCGCAGCTCGTCTTCATCAACGAAGCCGGGCAGTCGAACCCATTCGCGCCCGCCGACGGCGTCCACGACCGAGGAAGTGCTCGAACCCCGGCCGAGTATCACCAGCTCGAGGTTCGGGATGGTCCGCCTGACCAGCTCCACGGCTGCGGGAAGCGACTCGATGCGCTTGTCCGCGATGTGTCGACCGGCGTAGAGCACATAGGGAGGATCTGCCGCAAGCGAGAGTTCACCCGGATTGCTGATTCCGTCGATCAGGCCGGGGCTCACCGCGAGCACCCGTCGATACCCTTCCCCCCGAAGCCGCCCCGCGGTCAGCTGCGCGTGGCAGGTCGCCTGCGGAGTGATCGCGATCGCCGCCCACTGGAGGAACCAGGCGATGAATCCGGTGATCCGGCCGGCGTAGTCGATCCACTTCGCCCGGTCCCAGACCTCGAGGTAGTCGACGACTACCCGCGTCCCCGACCCGGCCAGCGCAGCGCGCGCGGCGAAGACGTTGAGCACGGGCGTGGAGCTCACTACCACGGCGCCGTAGTGGCGTCGCTTGCGAACGAGCGTCGAGAACAGCCCCCACGCGTACTGAAGCGCCGCCTGCCATCGCCTGACTCCGGCGCGGTCGTACAGGCTGAGTGGACCGCAGACCGGGACGAGCCGGAAGTTCTGCGGATCGCCCTCTTCGCTGGTCTGGTCCGAGGTCAGATACTCGACGTTGCGGCCAACGCGTGCCAACTCCTCCGCTAGTGCGCGGTAGTAGCGCTCGCCGCCGCCCTTCGAATGCGGGTAGATCAGGTCGAACGCAACCGCGACCGTCGACGCCCGACTTCGATTTGATGACACCACGTTCGGTCCTCCTCCGGACACCAGCCCACCATGCTAGTCGACGCCCACGCAGGGTCCTCGACCAGCTCGCCCCGTAAGATTCGCGATCAGGAGAGGGTTACGCGCCCCCTGCCCCGTCATTGGGAGATGGACATGAGCAACGAAGCGAACCAGAGCGACGGGGCATACGTCGCGTGGAAAGGATGGGGTGCTGGATTCGGCGCTCTGTCGCGCGGGGACACGCAGTACTTCGCGACGGAACTTCGCGAAGTGATCCGCGGCGGAAATGTCCGCCGCGTGCTCGAAGTCGGATATGGCAACGGAGTGTTCCTCGCCTACGCGAAGTCTCAGGGATGGTCTGTAACGGGGATCGAGCTCCAGCCCGAACTCGTCGCCATGGCGATCGAGGCCGGCTTCGACGCCCGGCCGGCGGAAGAGGTGGAGAGCCTTCCGGACGCCGAGTACGACCTCATCGTCGCGTTCGACGTGTTCGAGCATATTCCTCCCGACATGAGCATCGATTACTTGCGAAATCTCGCGCGGAAATTGAACTCGGCCGCCCGCATCGTGCTTCGCTTTCCGAACGCAGACTCATGGATAGGCAACCCCTTTCAGAACGGGGACTTGACACACGTCAATGCGATCGGTGCCCTGAAGATGGGCCAGTACGCGGTCGAATGCGGGCTTGAAGTCGAGAGCTTTCGCGCCGAGACGCGGCGCGGTTTCGAGACCTCGTTTCTGCACGGTGGCTACAAGTACACCGCCGGCGTCCTCGCCAAGCTCATCGGGGGAGTGGTGAAGTTGATCTACTTCCCCACCTTGCCTGTCGTGATGTCGACGCCCAATGTCGTGTGCGTGCTGCGACGGGCGGGGGCGACGTCCTGACCTTCACAACGATCTTCGAGGCCGCGGGCCGCCCGGCTCGTCGTCTTTGGCAACCACCCAGGCTGAGCCCGGTAAGCTCGGCAGGATGTCTGGTTCTCTCGAGTCTGCCGCGCAGCAACGGTACGAACGACTGGCCGATCTGAAGCTGAGGTCGGTGGGTGCCCGCGGGGGACTGAAGCCCCGGGACGTCATCGGGTCGCTGCGTGACGTCCTCGGCCAGCGGGAGATGCTCGACCTGCTCATCAGGCGCGATCTGAAGGCGAAGTACAAGGACTCGACGCTGGGATTCTTCTGGTCTCTCGCCCGTCCGCTTCTGCAGTTGGCGATCTATTTCGTGGTCGTCGGACAGTTTCTTTCGGCGGCGAGGGGCATCCCCGACTTCGCGGTCTACATCTTTTCCGGACTCGTGGCGATGGGGCTTTTCACGGAGATCCTCACCGGGGCGACCGGCTCCATCCTCGCGAACGCCGGATTGGTGAAGAAGGTCTACCTGCCACGCGAGGTGTTCCCGCTCGCCAGCGCCGGTTCCGCCCTCTTCAACTTCGGTGTGCAGCTCGTCGTGCTGATGGGCGCGACGTTTCTGGTCGGCAAACCGCCCTTCCATGCCGAGGTCCTCTACGTGATCCCGGCAACTCTGGTGCTCCTGGTTTACGGACTCTCGCTGGGTATCTTCTTCTCCGCGGTGAACGTGTACCTGCGAGACATCGGGTATCTCGTCGAGGTCGGAACGATGCTCCTGTTCTGGGCGAGTCCGGTCGTCTACTCCTGGGGAATGGTCCAGAGCATCCTCGGCGACACAATCTGGCTCGATCTCTATACGAACAACCCACTGACGTTGGCCGTACTGGGTTTCCAGCGCGCCTTCTGGGTCGCTGGGGAGAACGCGGCCCAGCCCACCGAGCTCCTGTTGCGGCTCACCATCGCGTTCCTCATCGGCGTCGTCCTCCTCTTTCTCGGCCACCGGGCCTTCCTGCGGATGCAGGGCAATTTCGCTCAGGAGATCTGATGTCGACTGCAGAGCACGTTTCGCCGAACCCCGAGGTCGTACGCATTCGCAACGTGTCCAAGCGATTCACGATCCGCAAGGACACGTCCATCAAGGAGCGGATCGTCACGCTCGGGCGCGCAGGCCGCGCGCATCGTCGGGATTTCTGGGCACTGAGGGACGTGAGTCTCGACATCCATGCCGGAAGCACGATCGGCCTCATCGGGCACAACGGCTCCGGCAAGAGCACGTTGCTGAAGGTCATCGGCGGAATCATCCAGCCGACGTCGGGCACCGTTGAAGGGCGCGGGCGCCTCGCGGCGCTGCTGGAGCTGGGCGCAGGCTTCCACCCCGACCTCACGGGCCGTGAGAACGTCTACCTCAACGCCGCGGTCCTCGGGCTCAGCCGAGAAGAGACGGACGAGAAGTACAACGAGATCGTCGCATTTTCGGAAATCGGCGATTTCATCGACAGCCAGGTCAAGTTCTATTCGTCCGGTATGTACGTCCGTCTGGCGTTCGCCGTCGCCGTCCACACCGACCCCGACGTCTTGCTCGTCGATGAGGTGCTCGCGGTCGGCGACGAGGCATTCCAGCGCAAATGCATGGACAAGATCAGATCGTTCCAGGCCGAGGGACGCACGATCATCCTCGTCACCCACTCCATGGGCCAGATCGCAGAGCTGTGCGATTGGGCGGTCCTGCTCGACCGCGGGCGGGTGGTCGCCGAGGGGGAGCCGAACGATGTCATCCCGTTGTTCCGTGACACGCTCGAGGTGCGCCGGCAGGAGCACCTGGGGCAGAACGCCGATCCGCAGACGGAGCCGGCGCCGCAGTCGCGCATCGTCGCGGTCGAGGCCAGGTCTGCCAGCCGCGGTCAGGGCGAATCGGTGGAGCTGGGCGACGACCTCGAGCTGGACATGGTCCTCGACAGCCCGGAGCCCCTGCCCGGCTGGATCTGCGCGGTGCAGATCGACGACACACACGGGCAGAAGGTGTACGGCACGGCGACGAATATCGCCGGGACCGTGCTCGAGCCGCTCGTCGGGACGACCCATGTGTCGTTGCGAATCGTCGCACCGCAGTTCGGCACAGGGAAGTACTTCGTCAATGTGTCCCTGCTCGACGAGTACGGCCGACATCTCCACGACCGACCGCAGGCGGTCTCGTTCAATGTCGTCGCGCCGCCCAACGCGACGGGCTCGATCTGGGCGGCTTCGCAGTTCACCGCCGAATCGCGCTGATCACGCAGTCGTACGATCGCTATTCGGCTCGACCCACCGCTCTGCCCGCGACGGCGGTCCGCACCTGACTGGCGAAGAGACGGCTGATTCGGGTCGGCTCGTGCGCGCGGGCTGCCTTGAGAGCCTCGGCGCTGGGATCTCCCGTCGCAAACGTGCGAAGACCGTCGAGCACACCCGCCGACAGCTCTTGTCCGGCGGGAACCATGTGCACCCAGCTCGCGTCCGCGAGCCCGCGCGAGGCTTCACTGTCGCTCATGATCACGGGCAGCCCGAAGTCCGCGGCCAACATGAGCACGGCTGAGTTGAGCCCGGCGCGATAGGGAAGAAGCATCGCATCCGCAGCGCGCATCCACCATTGGATTTCGGCGTCGGGCACGTATCCGATGTGCAGGTCGACCCCAGCGGCGTCCGCGACGATCGCCCGCAACGCGGCCTCGTCGTAGCCGGGGCCGATCTCGCCTGAGATGAGCAGTCGCGTGTCGGGGAGGTGACCCAGAACCTCCGGCATGGCGGCGACGGCCTCCTCGATCCCCTTGTAGGGCCGCAGCGTGCCCAGGAGCAGCAGCACCCGCTCGGAGGGGGCAATTCCCCATCGACCGCGAGCCTGCGCACGCGTGACGTCATCGGGATAGGTTCCGCGATAGCTGGGATGCGGCAGTTCGACGACCTTCTCGGCAGGAAGGCGATACCACGGAAGCACCGCACGACGAGTGCCGGGATTGATGATCGTGATCAGGTCGGTCTTCTCGGCGAGGGCGCGACAGAGGAGCACCTCGGGGAGGAGGTGACGCGCGTCGTGCGGCAGCACGTTGTGCACCGTCCAGATCGTCGTGACCCCCGCGCCGTTCAGCTCATCCAGTGTCGTGATCGCCCGTGCGACCCGGGCCGATGCGTCGCCGATCGAGCCGACCTGGGAGACGGGTGCCGTCCAGTTGATGTGCAGCGCGACCTCGTCGCCGCGGGCATGCGCGGCACGCACCCAGGAGCTATCCTCGAGCGACTGCACCGGCAGGATCGTGACGCCGTCGGCACGCAGCTCGGAGTAGATCAGCTCCTGCCATGGGTTATTCGGGTAATAGGGAAAGACCCCCAGCGTGAGCGATCCCTGGGTGGGGGTCATCGTCGCCACTTCAGTCGGCCGCGCACTCCTCGCGTGGCCCGCCCGAATCCATCCGCCCACCGCACCGCGCATCGGCTCTGCAACCGCTCGAGTTCGGCGGCCAGAGCAAGGCGCCGACGTTCGGAGTCGTCCAACATGTTCAGGGCTTCACGCAGATCGCTCTCGGCGCCGACGTAGAGCCGCTCGAATGCCCGGCTGAGGGTTGYGGTGTCCACGGCATCCGTGTCGAGTTCGGGTCGACCGGTGCCGGGGGTTTCAGGCACGGAATCTCCAGTCATCGGTCCGCATCACCGAAGTCTAGTCAAGGTGCGCTCAGGCGCTCCAAGACCCATCCGCC
>NZ_JBFUFC010000032.1:0-27328 GCF_056403635.1 Microbacterium sp. P2_F9
TCCCCGGCACGAGCGCATCGACTGGTCGCTCGTGCACTTCTGGTGGAGCGACGAGCGATTCGTCCCGCTCGGTCACGCCGATCGCAACGACCGGCAGGCGCGCGAGGCGCTGCTCGACTCCCTCGAGATCCCTGCGGAGAACATCCACACCGTCGCCGCGAGCGACGATGGCGTGGATCTGGATGCCGCAGCCGCCGCCTATGCGGCGGAGCTGGCGCGTTTCCGCCCCGCCGACGGCACCGATGAGTGGCCCTCGTTCGACATCTGCTTCCTCGGCGTCGGTCCGGACGCGCACATCGCGTCGCTGTTCCCCGACCGGCCTGAGATCCGAGTCACCGACCGCGCGGTGCTCGCGGTGCGGGAATCGCCTAAGCCGCCGCCGGAGCGGGTCACGATGACCCGGCCGGTGATCAACTCCTCCGAGCGCGTGTGGATGGTGCTCGCCGGCGCCGACAAGGCCGCCGCACTGGGTCTCGCCCTCGCCGGCGCCAGCTATCACAGCGTGCCGGCGGCAGGAGCGAAGGGGCGCAAGCGCACCATCTTCTTCGTCGATGAGGCGGCCGCGGCACAGGTGCCGCCGGAGCTCATCGAAGGCGACTACTAGATCCAGAACGTTGAAAAAGCGAAAGGCCGCGCAGCGCGCGGCCTTTCGCTTTTGACGTTGCGGGGTCAGACTTCGCCTCGGCGCTCCTTCAGCTGCTGAAGCGCGTCATCGAGCAGGGCGACAGCCTCGTCCTCGGTGCGACGCTCCTTCACGTAGGCCAGGTGCGTCTTGTAGGGCTCGGTCTTGGCCAGCGCGGGAGGGTTCTCCTTGTCGCGACCGGCGGGAAGCCCGGAGTGCGGCGAGTCGATCGTGTCCGGGATCTCGTCCTCGGGGATGCCGGCCGCGAAGTAGCGGACCGTCTCGTTGCCGAGCGCGTCCCAGTACGAGATCGCGACGCGATCGGCGTGGAAGCCGTGGTCCTGCTCACCCATGGGGCCTGCGCCGACGCGCGTGCCGCGGATTGCGTTGCCTCCGGTAGCCATCAGATCCCCTGGAACTTCGTGATGAGGCCGAGCGCGACGATGGAGACGAACCACGTCAGCGCCAGGACGACGGTGAATCGGTTGAGGTTGCGCTCGGCGAGGCCGGACGAACCGAGCGCAGAGGTCATGCCGCCGCCGAACATATCGGACAGACCGCCACCACGCCCCTTGTGCAGCAGGATCAGCAGAGTCAGCAGGAGGCTCGTGATACCGAGGACCACCTGCATGACGAACTCGAGGATGTCCACAGACAAACGCCTTTCACCGTGCCCCGGGTCGGGCACACAATCTCAAAGTATAAGCGGGATCAGACGCCGACGTGCTTCTGGTAGCGGATGATCGCCGCGAACTCATCGGCAACGAGACTCGCACCGCCCACGAGCGCACCATCGACGTCGGGCTCGCGCATGTAGCTCGCGATATTGGACGACTTCACCGACCCGCCGTAGAGCACGCGCGTGCGGGCCGCGGCATCCGCTCCCAGGCTCTCGGCGATCACGTCGCGGAGCTTGGCGCACACGTCCTGCGCCTGCTCCGGCGTGGCCGCCAGGCCCGAACCGATCGCCCAGACGGGCTCGTAGGCCACCACGATGTCCGCGTCGGCCGCGAGGCCGCCGAGGGCGACCTTGAGCTGCCCGACCGGCACCGCGCTGGCCCCGAACTTCTCCAGGTCTTCTGAGGTCTCACCGACGCAGATCACCGGAACGATCCCGTGACGCAGCGCGGCCTGCACCTTGGCCGCCACGACGTCGTCACCCTCGGCGTGGTACTGGCGACGCTCGGAGTGCCCGATGATGACGTAGCCGGCGTTCAGCTTCGCCAAGAAGGCACCGGAGATCTCGCCCGTGTACGCGCCGGAGTCGTGGGACGAGATGTCCTGGGCTCCGTAAGAGAACGGGATCTTGTCGGCGTCCAGCAGCGTCTGCACGGTGCGCAGGTCGGTGAAGGGCGGGAAGACCGCCACCTCGACCGAGCCGGTCTCGTGACCGGCATCCTTGAGCGTCCAGTGCAGCTTCTGGACGAACGCGACCGCCTGAAGGTGGTCGAGATTCATCTTCCAGTTGCCTGCGATGAGTGGGGTACGAGTCACAGCGACCATCCGAGGACCTCCAGTCCGGGCAGCTTCTTGCCTTCGAGGAACTCGAGGCTGGCGCCTCCGCCCGTTGAGATGTGTCCGAACTCATCATCGGCGAAGCCGAGCTGACGGACGGCCGCAGCCGAATCGCCGCCGCCCACCACGCTGAGCCCGTCGACATCGGTGAGCGCGCCGGCGACCACCTTGGTGCCCTCCGCGAAGGCCGGCATCTCGAACACGCCCATCGGGCCGTTCCAGAACACCGTCTTGCTGCTGCGGATGACCTCGGCGAACTGCTTGGCCGTCTCGGGGCCGATGTCCAGCCCGAGACCGGAGGCTCCGAACGCCGTGTCCTCGAGCGCGGACGCGGGAGCGACGACGTGCTCGGCATCCGCCGCGAACGATGCCGCGACGACCGCATCGACCGGGAGCACCAGCTCGACGCCGCGCTCCTTGGCCGTCTCGACGTAGCGCTTGACCGTGTCGAGCTGATCGGCCTCGAGCAGGCTCGAGCCGACCTTGTAGCCGGCAGCGGCGAGGAAGGTGAACATCATGCCCCCGCCGACGAGGAGCTTGTCGACGCGCGGAAGCAGGTGCTCGATGACGCCGAGCTTGTCACTGACCTTCGATCCGCCGAGGACGACCGCGTACGGGCGCTCAGGGGTCTCGGTGAGGCGGTCGAGAACCTCGACCTCCTTCTCGATCAGGTAGCCGGCGGCCGACGGCAGGATCTCGGCGAGCTCGTAGACGCTCGCCTGCTTGCGGTGCACGACACCGAAGCCGTCCGACACGAGCGCGTCGGCGAGATCGGCGAGCTGGCCGGCGAACGCCTTGCGCTCCCCCTCGTCCTTCGCGGTCTCACCCGGGTTGAACCGCAGATTCTCGATGACGGCGACATCTCCGTCCTCGAGGGCGGCGACCGCCTCCTGGGCGGATTCGCCGACGGTGTCGCGCGCGAACGCGACCGGCTTTCCGAGCAGCTCAGACAGTCGCTGGGCGACCGGTTCGAGGCTGTACTTCGGGTCGGGCGCGCCGTCGGGTCGCCCGAGGTGCGAGCAGATCACGAGCCGGGCGCCTTGATCGATCAGGGCGTTGAGCGTGGGCAGCGACGCACGCACGCGGCCGTCGTCCGTGATGACCCCGTCCCGGAGGGGGACGTTGAGGTCACAACGGACGACGACGCGCTTGCCTGCGAGCGGACCCAGCGATGCGAGGGTGCGCAGAGACATGATGAACGCCTAGAGGCGCTCGGCCACGTACTCGGTGAGGTCGACGAGGCGGTTGGAGTAGCCCCACTCGTTGTCGTACCAGGCCGAGACCTTGACCAGGTTTCCGCTGACGTTGGTGAGCTCCGCGTCGAAGATCGAGGAGTGCGGGTTGAGCTGGATGTCGCTCGACACGATCGGGTCCTCGGTGTACTCCAGGTAGCCGACGAGGCTGCCCTCGGCCGCGGCCTTCTTGTACGCGGCGTTGATCACGTCGACGGTGAGACCGTCGGTGGGGGTGATGATCGTGAGGTCGACGATCGAGCCGGTGGGGATCGGAACGCGGTAGGACGAGCCGCTCAGCTTGCCCTGCAGCTCCGGCAGGACCAGGCCGATGGCCTTGGCCGCACCGGTCGAGGCGGGGACGATGTTGACGGCGGCGGCGCGCGCACGACGGAGGTCGCTGTGCGGGCCGTCCTGCAGGTTCTGGTCTGCCGTGTAGGCGTGCGCGGTCATCATGAAGCCGCGCTCGATGCCGAACGCGTCGTTGAACACCTTCGCCAGCGGGGCCAGGCAGTTGGTCGTGCACGACGCGTTCGAGATGATGACGTCGGTCTCGGGGTTGTAGTCGCCCTCGTTCACGCCCATCACGATGGTCGCGTCGTTGCCCGAAGCGGGAGCGGAGATGAGCACCTTCTTGGCGCCGCCCGCGATGTGCTTCTTGGCGTCCTCGGCCTTGGTGAACCGGCCGGTCGACTCGATGACGATGTCGACGCCCAGGTCGCCCCAGGGGAGGTTCGCGGGGTCGCGCTCTTCGAAGACCTTGATGGACTTGCCGTTGACGGTGATCGAGTTCTCGTCGTAGGACACGTCCGCGGCGAGCGGGCCGCCGACCGAGTCGTACTTCAGCAGGTGCGCGAGAGTCTTGTTGTCGGTGAGGTCGTTCACCGCCACGATCTCGAGGTCCGCACCCTGCGCGAGTGCCGCGCGAAGGTAGTTGCGTCCGATGCGGCCGAAGCCGTTGATGCCGATCTTGACAGACACGATGTCTCCCGTTTCTCGTCGCGCCGAAGACGCCAGATCGACGCCCCAGCTACGCGCTCCTATGAAAGAAGAGGATGCCGGAGCCCGCCGAATTCGGAGGGCTCCAAGGCATCCTCACCTGGTTTCGACCCTACAGCAGACCGGCGGTCTTCTCACGGGCCGTTGCGAAGCGATCCGCCACATTCGACCAGTTCGCGATATTCCAGAACGCCTTGACGTAGTCGGCGCGGACGTTCTTGTAATCGAGGTAGTACGCGTGCTCCCAGACGTCGAGGAGCAGCAGCGGAACCGTGCCGGCCGCGAACTGCGACTGCTGGTCGAAGAACTGCTGGATGATCAGGTTCTCGCCGATCGAGTCCCAGAACAGTCCGGCCCAGCCCGAGCCCTGCACGCCGAGAGCGGCGGCGGTGAAGTGGGCGCTGAACTTGTCGAACGACCCGAAGTGGTCATCGATCGCCGACTCGAGGTCTCCGACCGGCTTGTCGCCGCCGTCCGGCGAGAGGTTCGTCCAGAAGATCGAGTGGTTGGTGTGCCCGCCGAGGTTGAATGCGAGGTCCTTCTCGAGCTTGTTCACGTAGGTGAAGTCGCCCTTGTCGCGCGCTTCGGCGAGCTGGTCGAGGGCGGCGTTCGCACCGGTCACATAGGCCTGGTGGTGCTTGGAGTGGTGCAGCTCCATGATCGTCGCACTGATGTGCGGTGCGAGCGCCGCATAGTCGTACGGGAGGTCGGGCAGCGTGTACTTCGCCATGTTCTCTTCTTCCTGTCTGCGCGGCACCAGGAGCCCAGCGCCAGCGGGGGTGACGGACTCATCCTAGTGAGCGTCAACGCCCTCGAAGGGGGGTTGCTTCCCTGCATGACAACGCAGAGAATCGGATGCCGCGGGCAGCGGCATCCGTGGTCTCTCAGTCGATCACACCGAGCGGAACTGCCGATTCCGTGCCCGGAATGCCGTCCACCTCCGCCTGCTTGTCGGCCATCGCGAGGAGGCGTCGGATTCGCCCGGCGACGGCGTCCTTCGTGAGCGGGGGGTCGGCGTGGTGGCCGAGCTCATCGAGGCTGGCATCCCGGTGCGCGAGACGCAGGTCGCCCGCCTCGCGGAGATGGTCGGGAACGTCGTCGCCGAGGATCTCGAGCGCGCGCTCGACGCGCGCGCAGGCGGCGACGGCGGCCTGTGCGGACCGGCGCAGATTGGCGTCGTCGAAGTTCACGAGCCGGTTGACGCCGGCGCGCACCTCGCGGCGCTGACGGAGCTGGTCCCACTCGGCGGCGGCACGCTCGGCACCCATCGTCGCGAGGGCGAGCCGGATGGCCTCCCCCTCGCGCACGACCACCCGGGGCACACCCCGGACTTCGCGGGCCTTCGCCGGGATGCCGAGCCGCCGCGCGGCGCCCTCGAGCGCCATCGCGGCCTCGCCGGACGGGCAGGAGATCTCCAGCGCGGCCGACCGGCCGGGCTCGCTGAGCGAGCCGGCTGCGAGGAACGCGCCGCGCCACACCGCCGCGAGGTCGGCGCGGGCGCCGGTGGTGAGCTTGTTGGGCAGCCCGCGCACCGGGCGACGACGCTGGTCGAGCAGACCCGTCTGGCGAGCGAGCGTCTCACCGCCGTCGATCACCCGCACGGCGTAGTGACTGCCGGTGCGGCCCCCGGAGCCCTGCACGTGGACCAGCTCCGGCCGGACGCCGTAGATCTCCATCAGGTCGCGCGCGACACGACGCGCGAGGACGTCGGAGTCGAGCTCCGCCTCCACCGCGACGCGGTTGGCGATCGAGTGCAGTCCCCCGGAGAAGCGCAGGAGCGAGGTGAGCTCCGCCACACGGGCGCTGGGTCGGGGATCGCGGACGGCGATGAGTTCGGCCTTCACGTCGGCGGTCAGCGACACAGGTCTCCTCGCGGGTGTGGGGGGGTGGCAGATGAAACGTCCAGCCTACTCGGGGCGGGTCGCTACTCTCTGCCCAGATCCCGGTGCTTGACGCGCACGGCGACGCCGGGCGTCTGGGAAAGCCGGGCGGCGAGCTCGCCGGCCATCACGACCGAGCGGTGCTTGCCACCGGTGCAGCCGATCGCGACGACCGAGTGACGCTTGTTCTCGCGCTGATAGCCGTCGAGCACGGGCGCCAATGCCGCGGCGTACGCATCGATGAATTCCCGCGCGCCGGTCTGCGCGAGCACGTAGTCGCGCACCGCCTCGTTCTCGCCATTGAGGGCCCGCAGGCTCTCGTCCCAGAATGGATTGGGCAGGAACCGCATGTCGGCCACCAGATCGGCGTCCGGCGGCAGCCCGTACTTGAACCCGAAGCTGACGATCGTCAGGGTGTGCTTGGCCGCACCTTCCTGGGCGAACAGCTCCACGACCTGCGTGGCGAGCTGGTGGATGTTCCAGTGCGACGTGTCGAGGATGACATCCGCGCTCTCGCGCACCGCGGCCAGCCGGGTGCGCTCCAGCCGGATGCCGTCCAGGATCGTGCCATCGCCCTGCAGCGGGTGCGGCCGGCGCACCGCCTCGAACCGGCGGACGAGCACTTCGTCCGAGGCATCCAGGAACAGCACGCGCACCTGCTGGCGCGTGTCGCGCAGCGCGCGGGTGATCTCTGGAAGCGCGGTGAACAGATCGCGACCGCGGACGTCGACGACGACCGCGACCCGGGGAAGCGCGCCTCCGGCGAGTCCGGTGAGATCGAGCAGCGGCTTGAGCATCTGGGGCGGCAGATTATCGACGACGTACCAGTCGAGGTCCTCGAGCGCATCGGCCGCGGTCGATCGTCCGGCGCCGGACATGCCGCTGACGATGAGCACCTCACCCGGTTCCCACTGTGCTTCGTCCGCCATGACACCCCCGTCGTCTCCCTCACCCTACCGATCGGCGATGACGCGGAATACCGTCAGCCGCTCTGCAGGTGCCCGTGCACCGCGGCCGCGAGCTTCGGGCCGATTCCGGGGAGTTCGGCGA
Organism: Microbacterium sp. P2_F9; assembly: GCF_056403635.1. Taxonomy (NCBI): domain Bacteria; kingdom Bacillati; phylum Actinomycetota; class Actinomycetes; order Micrococcales; family Microbacteriaceae; genus Microbacterium; species Microbacterium sp. P2_F9. Next base: position 7,299 of record NZ_JBFUFC010000032.1, read on the forward strand.
TCTCGTCGGGGGTCGCGTTCTTGAGCGCCGCGACCGATCCGAACTGCCGCAGCAGGGCCTTGATGCGCGCGTCGCCGAGGCCGGGGACCTCGGACAGGACGGACTGGATGTCGCGCCGCCGCCGGCGGCGCTGGTGCGTGATCGCGAACCGGTGCGCCTCGTCGCGCAGGCGCTGCAGGAGGTAGAGCGCCTCCGAGGTGCGCGGCAGGATCACCGGGTACTCCTCCCCAGGCAGCCACACCTCCTCGAGGCGCTTCGCGATCCCGCACAGCGCGATCTCCTCATGACCGGCATCGGCGAGCGCCCGGGCAGCCGCCTCGACCTGCGGCCTGCCGCCGTCGACGACGAGCAGCTGCGGCCGATAGGCGAAGCGGGGGCGCTTGCGCGTCGTGACGACCTCGGCGTCCGGATCGAGCACCGACGCCGCCGCGAGCGCCGCGTCCGTCGCGTCCTCCGCGTCGCCGCGGTCGACGTAGGCGAGTCGGCGCGTGAGCACCTGGTAGAGCGAATCGGTGTCGTCGGTCGTCTCGGGAACACCGAACGACCGGTACTGGTCCTTGCGCGGCAGGCCGTCCTCGAAGACGACCATCGACGCGACGACGTTGGTGCCGCCGAGATGCGAGACGTCGTAGCACTCGATCCGCAGCGGCGCTTCGGCGAGTCCGAGGGCTTCCTGCAGGTCGGTGAGCGCCTGGGAACGGGCGACGTAGTCGCTGGTGCGGCGGGTCTTGTGCAGGATCAGGGCCTGCTGCGCGTTGAGCTTCGCCGTCTTCATCAGCTCGGCCTTGCGCCCGCGCTGCGCGACCTGGATCGTCACGGGGCGCTCGCGCTTGTCGCGCAGCCACTGCTCGAGCTCGGCGGCGTCATCCGGCAGCGCCGGAACGAGCACCTGGCGCGGGATGTCGGATGCCGGCACATCGCCGTACGTCCGCTGCAGCACCTGATCGACCAGGTCGGCGCCCGAGATGTCGAGCTCCTTGTCGATCGTCGTGGCCCGCACACCGCGAACGCGGCCACCGCGGATCACGAAGTGCTGGACCGTCGCGGACAGCTCGTCCTCGGCAATGCCGAAGAGATCGGCATCCGTGTCCTCCGCGAGCACGAGCGCACTCCGGTTGAGCACGGCATCGATCGCCTGGAGCTTGTCGCGATAGACCGCGGCCGCCTCGTAGTCCATCGCCGCGGAGGCCTCCCGCATGCGGGCCGAAAGGCCCTTCGTGAAGCGCTGGTCGCCGCCGGACATGAACGCGATGAAGTCGTCGACGATGGCGCGGTGCTCCTCGATCGTCACCTTCATCGAGCACGGTCCGCCGCAGCGGCCGATCTGACCAGGGAAGCAGGGGCGGCCCGTGGCCATCGCCTTCTTGTAGCTGGCGTCGCTGCAGGTGCGGATCGGGAAGACCTTGATCATCAGGTCGATGGTGTCGTGCACCGCCCACACCTTGGGATACGGGCCGAAGTACTTCGCCCCGGGTATCCGGCGGTTGCGCGTCACGATCACCCGCGGTGCCTCGTCGGCCAGGGTGAGCGCCATGAAGGGATACGACTTGTCGTCCTTGTAGCGCACGTTGAACGGCGGATCGAACTCCTTGATCCACATGTACTCGAGCTGCAGCGAGTCCACGTCGGTCGCCACGACGGTCCACTCGACGGATGCCGCGGTCGTGACCATGCGGCGGGTGCGCTCGTGGAGCGTCTGCAGCGGCGCGAAGTAGTTCGACAGCCGGGCGCGGAGGTTCTTTGCCTTGCCGACGTAGAGCACCCGGCCGGCGGCGTCGCGAAAGCGATAGACACCCGGATTGGTGGGGATCTCCCCCGGCTTCGGCTTGTACGCGACCGTGGGGCGAGCAGTCGGCGGCATCCGCTAGCCGGCCTTGCGGCCCGCCTGCGGGACGCCGAGCACGTCCGCGAGGAAGGCGCCGGTGTGGCTGCCCTCCGCGCGGGCGACCTGCTCCGGCGTGCCGGTGGCGATCACCTGACCGCCGCCCGAGCCGCCCTCGGGGCCCAGGTCGATGACCCAGTCGGCCGACTTGATGACATCGAGGTTGTGCTCGATGACGATGACGGTGTTGCCCTTGTCGACCAGGCTGCCGAGCACCTCGAGCAGGCGGGCGACGTCTTCGAAGTGCAGACCCGTCGTCGGCTCGTCGAGCACGTAGATGCTGCGACCGTTCGACCGCCGCTGCAGCTCGGTGGCGAGCTTGACGCGCTGCGCCTCACCACCGGAGAGGGTGGTGGCGGACTGGCCCAGCCGGACGTAGCCGAGCCCGACGTCGACGAGCGTCCGCAGATAGCGGTGGATCGCCTGGATGGGCTCGAAGAATTCGGCCGCCTCGGCGATCGGCATGTCGAGCACCTCGGCGATGTTCTTGCCCTTGTAGTGCACGGCGAGGGTGTCGCGGTTGTAGCGCTTGCCGTGGCAGACCTCGCAGTCGACGTACACGTCCGGGAGGAAGTTCATCTCGATCTTGATCGTGCCGTCGCCGGAGCACGCCTCGCAGCGGCCGCCCTTGACGTTGAAGCTGAAGCGCCCCGGTTGGTAGCCGCGCACCTTCGCCTCGGGCGTCTCGCTGAAGAGGGTCCGCACTCGGTCGAACACGCCCGTGTAGRTGGCCGGATTCGAGCGGGGCGTGCGCCCGATCGGCGCCTGGTCGACGTGGACGACCTTGTCGAGGTTGTCGAGGCCGGTGACCCGCGTGTGCTTGCCCGCGACGCGGCGCGCGCCGTTGAGGCGGTTGGCGAGTACCTCGTACAGGATGCCGTTGACCAGCGATGACTTGCCGGAGCCGCTGACGCCCGTCACGGCCGTCATGACGCCGAGCGGAAACGACACCGTCACGTCGCGGAGGTTGTTCTCGCGCGCACCGACGACCGTGACCTGGCGGGACTTGTCGATCCGGCGCCGCTTCGCGGGGGTCGCGATGGCCCGCCGTCCGGCGAGGTAGTCGCCGGTGATGGAGCGGGTCTCGGTGAGCAGGTCTGCGAGCGGCCCGGAGTGCACGACGTGTCCGCCGTCCACGCCCGCGCGGGGGCCGATGTCGACGATCCAGTCGGCCGCGTGGATGGTCTCTTCGTCGTGTTCGACGACGATGAGGGTGTTGCCGAGGTCGCGGAGGGTGAGGAGCGTCTCGATGAGGCGGCGGTTGTCGCGCTGGTGCAGGCCGATCGACGGCTCGTCGAGCACGTAGAGCACGCCCGTCAGCCCCGAGCCGATCTGCGTCGCCAGGCGGATCCGCTGGGCCTCGCCACCTGACAGGGAGCCGGCGGCGCGGCTCAGGCTGAGGTAGCTGAGTCCGACCTGGAGGAGGAAGTCGAGGCGCGCCCGGATCTCGCGGAGCACCTGAGCGGCGATCTTCGCCTCGCGATCGGTGAGCTCGAGCCGGGCGAAGTAGTGCTGGGCGTCGGCGAGGCTCAGGCGCGAGGCATCCGCGATCGAATGCCCGTGCACGAGCACCGCGAGCACCTCGGGCTTCAGTCGGTCGCCCTTGCACGCGAGGCACGGCACTTCGCGGAGGTACTCCGACCACTTCTGCCGCTGGGTGTCGGACTCCGCCTGCACGTACTGGCGCTCAATGTAGGGCACGACGCCCTCGAAGCCCGAGGCGTAGCGCATCTCCCGGCCGTAGCGGTTCTTCCAGCGCACCGTGACCTTGTAGTTCTCGCCGCGGAGCACCGCATCCTGCACGTCGACCCGGAGGTCTTTCCACGGGGTGTCGAGCGAGAAGTTCAGGTCGGCCGCGAGGCCTTCGAGCAGGCGCTCGTAGTACTGGAAGAGTCCCTTGCCCTGGGTGGTCCACGGGATCAGCACGCCCTCCCGGATGGACTGCTCCTCATCGCCGAGCATGAGGTCGACGTCCACCGACATGCGCGTGCCGAGGCCGGAGCAGGTGGGGCACGCGCCGAAGGGCGCGTTGAACGAGAAGGTGCGCGGCTCGATCTCGGTGAGCTGCAGCGGGTGGCCGTTCGGGCAGGCGAGCTTCTCGGAGAAGTTCTGCCACGCGGCATCCCCCTCATCATCGACGAAGTTGACCTGCATGACGCCGCCTGCCAGCCCCAGGGCCGTCTCGACGGAGTCGGTCACTCGACTGAGGATGTCGGAGCCGGCGACGAGGCGATCCACCACGACGCCGATGTCGTGCTTGTAGGTCTTCTTCAGCGTGGGCGGCTCGGCGAGCTGGATCAGCTCCCCGTCGACGATCGCGCGTGCGTAGCCCTTCGCGCCGAGCTCCTTGAAGAGGTCGACGAACTCGCCCTTCTTCTGGGTCACGACCGGAGCGACGATCTGGTATCGGGTGCGCTCGGGCAGCTCCACGAGCTGATCGGCGATCTGCTGCACGGTCTGGCGCTGGATGACCTCGCCGCATTCGGGGCAATGCGGCACGCCGATGCGCGCCCACAGGAGGCGCATGTAGTCGTGGATCTCGGTGATCGTGCCGACGGTCGAGCGCGGGTTGCGGTTGGTCGACTTCTGGTCGATCGAGACGGCGGGGCTCAGCCCCTCGATGAAGTCGACATCCGGTCGGTCGACCTGCCCGAGGAACTGGCGGGCGTACGCGCTGAGCGACTCGACATAGCGTCGCTGACCTTCGGCGAAGATGGTGTCGAACGCGAGGCTGGACTTGCCGGATCCCGACAGGCCGGTGAACACGACGAGCGAATCGCGGGGGATGTCGAGGTCGACGTTCTTGAGGTTGTGCACGCGGGCGCCCCGAACGCTCAGCTTCCCGCTCGAGTTCGCGGCGACGTGTGCGAGGGCGTTTGCGGGCGCGATGACAGGGACGATGGGCACCGGTCAAGTCTAGGCGGGGCCTCCGACACGGTCGCCGGGTTCGCCCTCGGCGCACCCCCGTGCTATGGGACGGAACGACGGATGCCGCGGGGCACAGCGGCCCCGCGGCATCCGACTGTCTCGTGCGTCGCGCTACTTGACGACCACCGTCACGGGGTCGCTCTGCGAGGGCTTCACGGTGTCGCTTCCCTCGTAGGCCACCCAGAGCGAGTGCTCGCCCTTGCCGAGCTGGGGGAGCTTGACCTTGACGACCCCCAGGCTCTTCGCCGTGAGCGTCGCGGTCGCGATCGCCTCGTCGCCGTCGTAGATCGTGACGTCGCCCAGGACCGGGGTGCCGAACTGCGCGGTGACGGTCGTCGTGTACTGGATGACGCCGTTGCCCTTCGAGTTGGCGAGCACCTTGTTCGGCAGGCCCACGGTCGTGCTGTCGGCCCGGTCGATCGTGAGCGGCACGAGGACGGAGGTGCCCGTCTTCGCTCCAGTGAGCGTCAACTCGACGTGACCGCCGAGCGGCACGTTCGACGGCAGCACGACCGAGATCGCCGCCCTGCCGTAGTTGTCGTTCAGGTCGGTGACGCCGCCGATCGTGTTGTCGACGGGGAAGGCGCCGAGCTGCTGACCGTCGAGAGACACGACGACCTCGGAGTCCTTGACGTCGGTGGGTGCCGACATCGCCCACGACTTGACGTCGATCTTCACCGTCGCGCCGGGGTCGTACGCCGCCGGCGCACCCGCCGGGAACGCCACCTCGACCGCATGCTGCTCGTAGTCGACCGGCAGCGGAGTGTCGTCGGCGAAGGTGGCCAGGTAGTCCACCATCGCGGCGAGGTCGACCTTGCCGGTGTCGCGCTTGGCCGAGCCGTTGTTGAGCTCGAAGAAGTTGTCACCGCCCGTCGCGAGGAACGAGTTCACCGTCACCGAGTAGGACGCGGCCAGGTCGATCGGCACGCCGTTCAGCCACATCCCGGTGATCGTGCCGTGCGTGCCGTCGTACGGCTTCAACGCCTCGTTGATATCCGTCGTCTTGGGGTCGTCGAGCTGGTATTCGGGCGCGGTCGCCTGCGTGTAGGTGTATTCGAAGCCCTCCGAGACGCCGAGGCGCAGGAAGTTACGGGTCGGCACCTTGTTGAGCAGGTCACGCTGCCACTGCTGCTCGAGCGCCTTCTTGATCTGGGCACCGGTCAGCTGCATGTTCACGAGGGTGTTCGCGAAGGGCTGAACAACCGCCGCCTGCTCGTACGTCAGCACGCGCGGGTAGGCACCCGCACCCCCGTCAGTGCCCAGCATGTCGGTGCGCAGGCCGCCGGGGTTCATGAACGCGATCTGTGCCGCGCCCGACTCTGGAGCCTCGGTGGCCCACTGCTGCACCTCGGCGACGAGGTTGCCGAGCGTCGACTCACCACCGCGGTTCTCGACGCCGGTGGAGAACTTCGCCCGGTTGAAGCCGCCGGCGATCTCGCCGAGCTCGACCGCTCCCAGGATCTTCGCCTGTGCCTTCGCCTTGTCCGCGATCGCGGCCGTGGCTTCGTCGGCGGGGTACAGCGGGGTGAAGGTGGCAGGGTTCGTCGCAGGCACGACGGGCTTCTCGAGAGCGAGCACCGTGTGGGTCTGCGCCGTGACGTCGCCCGCGTCGTTCACCGTGAAGAGGAGCTGGTTGAGGTTCGTCCCGTACTGACCGGCAGAGACGACGGGTCGCTCCTGCACGGCGCGCTTCTCGCTCACCCACTGCGGCACCGGGAACGAGCAGTCGTACGCGAGGTGCGTGTGCCCCGAGACGATCGCGTCGACGTCCGGCGAGATGTTGTTGATGATGCTCGCCCAGGCGCCCGAGTCGTCCATCGTCGCGCAGTTCGTGGACAGGGCTCCCTCGTGGACCAGCATCACGACGATGTCGGCCCCCTCCGCGACCAGATCCGCGGCTTCATCGTTGACGGACTCGACGATGCCCTTGACCTCGATGTCGGCGATGCCGCCCGGGCTCACGAGCGAGGGCAGGTCCTCGGTGACAGCACCGACGAAGCCCACCTGCACGCCGCCCATCGTCTTGATCCAAGTGGCCGGCACGGCGTCATTGCCGGTCGCCTTGATCTTGAGGTTGGCCGCGATGTACTGCCACGCAGCGCCGCCCTCGGGATTGGTCAGGGCGTCGTACGGCTTCATCACGCGGTTGACGAGATCGTTGTATCCCGCATCGAGCTCGTGGTTGCCGACCGCCGAGACTTCGAGACCCGCCTCGTTGAGCGCGTCGATCGTCGGCTTGTCGTGCTGGATGAACGATTCGAACGTCGATGCCCCGATGAGGTCGCCGGCTGCGGCGAACACCGTGTTGGGGTTCGCGGCGCGGAGCTGCTTGACCGCACCGGCGAGCACCGCGGCTCCGGCCTCGAGATTGCTGGTGTTGTCGAGGATGCGACCGTGGAAGTCGTTGGTCGCGAGGATCTGGATCTGCGTGTCGACGGCGTGCGCCGCCGGGCTCGCGACGAGCAGGCCTGCGCCGAGCGCCAGGACCGCCGTGCCGGCCCCGGCCGCGATCCTGCGTCGGGATGGTGAGCTGTGGTCGGGGTGTGACCGCATTCGCATGTGCGTTCCTCTTCTGTGGGGGGACATGCCCTCGGCGCGCGGCGGTTGCCGTGAGATCGGGGCCTCGAGAGCGAGCCTAGGAAATCGCGGCGAAGATGCCTAGGGAATGAGAGGAAGTTCATCCAGCCGTTGCAATGGCCAGATACCGGAGCTCTCCCCCGAGACGGCGTCGCACGCAGACTGGGACGCCGTCGCACGTGGCGGTTTCAGGATGCCGGGGCCACCGGCTCGCGCCGCGCGCGGCCGCCTGCGAACGGGGTGAGCCCGTCGCGGAGCGCCGCGAGCTGCTCGGCATCCATTCCGGTCCGCTGCATGATCTGAGTCGGAACCTCGAGTGCTTGGCGCCGCAGCGCGCGCCCGTCGTCGGTGAGTCGGATCTCGAGCACACGTTCGTCGCCAGGACGACGGCCTCGGGTCACGCGGCCCTGCGCCTCGAGGCGCTTGACCAGCGGCGACAGCGTGGCGGGCTCCATCGCGAGCTCATCGGCGAGTTCGCCGAGCGAGCGCGGCGACTCCTCCCACAGCGCGAGCATCACGAGGTACTGCGGATGGGTGAGGCCGAGGGGCTCGAGCACGGGCCGGTAGAGAGCGACGACGTTGCGCGCCGCCGTCACCAGAGCGAAGCACAGCTGGTTCTCAAGCTTCAGGAGGTCATCGCGGGGATCCACACCCCTCATCCTATCGTGGACTAATCTTTAGTACACTAAGCAATGTGACGAACCAATCATCTCCCGACGTGCCGCCGCCGCTTCGTGACCGCGTGCGCGAGGCGGGCGGCTGGTACGCCTGGCTCAACGCGAAGCTCATCCGCATCGCCGGGCCCGCCTCGGTCGGTCCGTACGAGACGACTCCCCCGCCCAGTGCGCAGGAACGCGCGGAGCGCGCGTGCCCGCTCTGCGGACAGCCCATGACCGTGCACACCTTCGATCGATCGGGCCCGAAGCCGCTGATGCACTGCCCTTAGCCCTTCGACAGGCTCAGGAACCACCCTTCGACAGGCTCAGGAACCACCCCTGACAGTGACCGGTCAGGCGTGGCCGGCGCGCTCCATGGCGCGCAGCTCCTTCTTGAGATCCTGCACCTCGTCGCGGAGTCGGGCGGCGAGTTCGAACTTCAGCTCGCCGGCCGCCGCGAGCATCTGAGTCGACAGGTCCGAGATCGTCGCCTCGAGCTGCTCCGCCCCTTCAGCGGCGATGCCCGTCCGGCGCAGGCCAGGCGTGGGCGCCTTGCCTCGACCCGACTTCAGCTTGGCGGCGTTGCGCTTCGACATCATCGCGTCGGTGTCGGCGCCTTCGCGGGCGAGCACTTCGGTGATGTCGGCGATCCGCTTCCGCAGCGGCTGCGGGTCGATGCCGTTCGCCGTGTTGTACGCGACCTGCTTCTCGCGACGGCGATCGGTCTCTTCGATCGCCTTCAGCATCGAGTCGGTCACCCTGTCGGCGTACATGTGGACCTGCCCCGAGACGTTGCGGGCGGCACGCCCGATCGTCTGGATGAGAGAGGTGCCGGAGCGCAGGAACCCCTCCTTATCGGCGTCGAGGATCGACACCAGAGACACCTCCGGCAGGTCGAGACCCTCGCGAAGGAGGTTGATCCCGACCAGCACGTCGTAGACGCCGGCCCGCAGCTCGGTGAGCAGTTCGACGCGACGGAGGGTGTCGACATCCGAATGCAGGTAGCGCACGCGCACGCCGTGCTCGCCGAGGAAGTCGGTGAGCTCCTCGGCCATCTTCTTCGTCAGTGTGGTGACGAGCACCCGCTCATCGCGCGCGGCGCGAAGGCGGATCTCTTCGAGCAGGTCATCGATCTGGCCCTTGGAGGGCTTCACGACGATCTGCGGGTCGATGAGGCCGGTCGGGCGGATGATCTGCTCGACCACCCCGTCGGCGATCCCCATCTCGTACCGGCCGGGCGTCGCAGAAAGGTAGACGGTCTGCCCGATCCGGTTCTTGAACTCGTCCCAGCGGAGCGGCCGGTTGTCCAGCGCGCTCGGCAGGCGGAAGCCGTGGTCGACGAGCGTGCGCTTGCGCGAGGCATCCCCCTCGTACATCGCCCCGATCTGCGGAACCGTGGCGTGCGACTCGTCGATCACCATGAGGAAGTCGTCGGGGAAGAAGTCCAGGAGCGTGTGCGGGGGCTCCCCGGGCGCCCGGCCGTCGAGATGGCGCGAGTAGTTCTCGATGCCGGAGCAGAAGCCGAGCTGCTGGAGCATCTCGAGGTCGAACGTCGTGCGCATGCGCAGGCGCTGCGCCTCGAGCAGCTTGTTCTGCGACTCGAGCTCCTTGAGCCGCACCTCGAGCTCGGCCTCGATCGTGCCGATCGCGCGCTGCACGGTCTCGGTGCCGGCGACGTAGTGCGACGCGGGGAAGATCGGCACGGAGTCGAGGCGCTGGACGACATCTCCGGTGAGCGGATGCAGCATGTACAGCGCTTCGATCTCGTCGCCGAACAGCTCGATGCGGATCGCGAACTCCTCGTACACCGGGATGATCTCGATCGTGTCGCCGCGCACGCGGAAGTTGCCGCGAGAGAAGTCGACGTCGTTGCGGTTGTACTGCATCGAGATGAACTTGCGGATGAGCGCGTCGCGGTCGTACCGCTCCCCCACCTGCAGGGCGACCATCGCCCGCAGGTACTCCTCCGGCGCGCCGAGACCGTAGATGCAGGAGACGGTGCTGACCACGATGACGTCGCGGCGGCTCAGCAGGGAGTTGGTCGTCGAGTGGCGCAGTCTCTCGACCTCGGCGTTGACCGACGAGTCCTTCTCGATGAAGGTGTCCGTCTGCGGGACGTAGGCCTCGGGCTGGTAGTAGTCGTAGTAGCTGACGAAGTACTCGACGGCGTTGTTCGGCATGAGGTCGCGGAACTCGTTGGCAAGCTGGGCCGCGAGGGTCTTGTTGTGGGCGAGCACGAGTGTAGGACGCTGCACCGCCTCGATCAGCCACGCCGTGGTCGCGGACTTTCCCGTGCCGGTCGCGCCGAGCAGCACGACATCGGTCTCACCGGCGGTGATGCGGGCGGCGAGCTCGGCGATCGCCTGGGGCTGGTCGCCGCTCGGGGTGTATTCGCTCACCACCTCGAACGGGCGCACGGAACGTGTGGTCTGCACCACTCCAGGTTAGGCGGGGGTTCCGACACCGGGGCCGTCGTTCGCGACGGGCGGATGCCGGAGGCCCGGGTGTGGGCCGGGTTAGGTCAGCCGCCGGCCCCGTTGAAACCGCCTCCGCCGAACCCCGATCCGTCGAAGCCTCCGCCGAACTCGCCGCCGTTGAACCCGGCTCCGTCGATCGCGCCGCCCCCGACGTCGTTGCCGCCGTCGGGACCCGCTCCCGCAGCGGCCCCGGGATCGTACGTCTCAGCGACCCAATCGGGTTGATCTGCCAGGTCGAGGGATCCGGCACCGTAGAGGAAGTACGACGAGATCGAACTCGAGAGGAGGAATTGGTACGCCACCATCGTCATGACACCGGTGTCCTGCAGCAGCGCCCGCGGGTCGACCGCGTCCCGCGGATCGTCGGACTCGCGCGTCGCTGTCGCGACAGGTGCCGCGGCATCCGATTCAGCGCGCTTGCGCTCGGCGCGATGCTCTTCCGCACGACGGATCAGTCGCGCCAGAACCGTCGGGTCGTCGGATGCCGATGCCTGTTCGGTCTCGGACATGAAGGGGCGGAGCTGCTCGAACATCTCACGTCGGCGCTCGGGCGGCACGTCCTCGAAAGCCTTCGCGTGGGCGCTCTCGATCACCCCCGCGGGGAGTGTGTTGAGCAGGTAGACGTAGCGCGCGATCCGCTCCTCGTCGGTGAGGGCGGCGTCGGGCGCTTTGTGTCGACGGAAAAGAGCCATGGCCTTACCTCCACTGTCGTGGTCACAGCGTACGCCCGCGATCGGCGGGAGCGGCAGGCCCGGAACGGCGACACGAAGCGTCAGCGGACGCGAGCGGCGATGAGCTCGCGCAGACCTTCCCACAGGGCATCGACCTGTCGCTCCGTATCGGCGAGCGATCCCGTCGTGTCGATGACCGCGTCGGCGATGGCGAGGCGTGCCTGGTCGGGCACCTGCGAGGCGATCCGGGCCGCGGCATCCGCTTCGGTCATGCCGCGCAGCTCGACCAGCCGGCCACGCCGCAGCTCGGCGGGTGCGTGCGCGACGACGATGAGATCCCATGGGTCGTCGACCCGCGCCTCGACGAGCAGCGGGACGTCGTAGACGACGACGGCGTCGGGGTCTGCCGCGAAGGCTTCGGCGAACCTCCGCGCCGACTCCTCGCGGACCGCCGGATGGACGATCGCGTTGAGCCGCTGGACCGCCGCCGCATCGCCGAAGACCGCACCGCCGAGGGCCGCGCGATCGAGCGATCCGTCGGGGCGGATCATCTCGGCGCCGAACTCCGCGGCGATCGACGAGAGGACGGGCGACCCCGGCTGCTGCACGTCACGGACTATCTGATCGGCATCGACGACGATCGCGCCGTGCTCCGCGAGACGACCGGCGACCGTGGACTTGCCGGAGGCGATGCCTCCGGTGAGTGCGACGAGGGGCATGTCGTCAGTCTCCCACGGGCGCGTTCGACCCGTCCGCTCGTCGCCGGCGCGAGGTCAGAATCCGAAATCGCCGCCGAAGTCGCCCCCGAAGTCGGCGGATCCGGAGTCGCCGCCCCAGCCTGAGGCGTCCCCGCCCCAGCCGGCCGCATCGGCGCCGGAGCCGTCGGCACCGGAGCCGTCCGCGCCCGTGTCGCCCGAGGCATCCGTCGATCCGTCCGCGTATCCCTGGTCGTACCCGGAGGGACCCATGAACGAGCTCACGATCGCCGACCCGATGACGTAGCCGATCACGGTCCCGACGATCGAGCCGCCCATCGACGAGCCGAAGCCGCCGCTGCGCTGCATCGTGCGCTCCATGAATCCGGGCTGCATGTACTCGGCTCGAGTCGCGGCGCGAGCGAGTGTCTGGGGATCGCTGGAGTGCGGCTGCTCGGCGGGCGGAAGGCCCGACTTCAGCTCGGCGAGCACGGTCTGCCGCTGGTCGGGGCTCAGCTTCGCGAACGCCTCGGCGTGGACCTGCTCGATGGTCTCCGGCGGGGCGGTGCGCAGCAGATACCGGTAGCGCTCCACCGCGACCTCATCCTCGCTCCGCGGCGGCTGCGCGGCCTGCGCGGGCGTCGGGTAGCCCTGCCGCGCGTAAGGGTTCTGCGGGACGGGCGGCGCCTGACGCGGCTGGGTGCCGAAGAGCCGATCGAGAAATCCCATTGCTGCCTCCATGGGGTGCGGGGATCCCTCACGCTATATCGCGTTGCTTGGAGCGGGCTGAGGAAGACCGCAAGACACCCGTCACCCCTGAAGCGCCACCGCTTCGCTGACCCAGCGCGAGTAGAGCGTCCATGGATCATCGACGMCCGCTCGCACCGCGTCGATATGCGCCCGAAGCACCGGCGAGGGCGTGAACCATTCGCTCGATCCGAGTCGGTCCTCGGCGAACTGGCGATGACGTCGCCGCTCCAGTGCGCGGTCCCCGCGTTCGAAGGCGAGCACCTCGTCGTGCCAGATCGCCGTGAAGCGCTGCCGAGGATTTGCGGTGGTGCCGATCTTCACGCGGTCGGCGTAGGCGAGGTAGTACACGATGTCGACCCGCGGCGGCGGAAGCTCCGCATCCACGACCTCGCCGTGGCGCCACTCGCACACCGCGCAGATCCAGCCGGAGGGGTAGCGCACGCCCAGGCGCGATCCGCACAGCCGACACGGCGACGGCAGCGCATCCGTCACGCCGTAGGCTCGGTCCGCCCACTCGGATGCCGCGACCAGGTGCCCTTCGCAGAGCGCGAGGGGTGCGTCCGCAGGCACCGAGCCGCGGCATCCGTCAGCTTCGGCTAGGCAGCGCGTCGGTGTGAGCACGTCCGGAGCGTAATCGACGGTGCCGACACCGTCGTTGCGCAGTCCGCTCAGGCGGCCTTGCGCTCGGACTTGCGCTCGGACTTTCCCGGCGAGCAGTGCTTCGTCTGGGGCTGCTCGGAGATGTCCTTCGCAGTCTTCTGCTTCGAAGCCTTGCACCCCCTGCCCTGTCCCGGCAGGACGGGAGTGCCGGTCGTGGCGACAACCGTGCCGCCCTGGGCCAGATACCGGACGCACTCGCCCTGGGTGCGGAAAGGCACTGCCGCGTCGTCCTCCGCGGCCAGCGCGATCCAGCCGCCCTTCTTGCATGCGGCGACGACCGAACTCTTTCCGGGGTCGTCAGGGTCCTCGGCGGATGCCGCCACCGGCGCAGCGAAGATCAGCCCGGCCGCCAGCACGGCTGCGCACAGCGCGCGAGTCCTCCMCAGCCCCATAGCCAAGGGGTACACCCGATCGGCACTGCGCGCAATCATGCGGGGCCGAACCCTCGTCGGACACGCCAAAGGGCCGCCACCCGAAGGTGACGGCCCTGAGGACGGATCTCGACGTGCGGCTATGCCGCTACGCGATCACCGGTGGAACTTCTCAGCGGTTCGAGAGCTTCTCGCGCAGTGCGGCGAGCGCCTCGTCGTCGGCAAGGGTGCCGACCGAAGCGGACTCCGACGAGAACGAGCTCGAGCTGGAGCTGGACTCGGTCGGGGCAGCAGCCTCGGCCTCGAGGGCCTTGGCGACGGCAGCCTTGTGCGCCTCCCAGCGACCCTGAGCAGCGGCGTACTCCTGCTCCCACTTCTCGCGCTCGGCGTCGAAGCCTTCCTTCCAGGCGTTCGTCTCCGGGTCGAAGCCCTCGGGGTACTTGTACTCCCCGAGCTCGTCGTACTCGGTGACCATGCCGTAGAGGGCCGGGTCGAACTCGGTGCCGAACGGGTCGACCGACTCGTTCGCCTGCTTGAGCGACAGCGAGATGCGGCGACGCTCGAGGTCGATGTCGATGATCTTGACGAAGACCTCTTCGCTGACCGACACGACCTGCTCGGCGAGCTCGACGTGCTTGCCGGAGAGCTCCGAGATGTGCACGAGGCCCTCGATGCCATCCGCGACGCGCACGAATGCACCGAACGGAACGAGCTTGGTGACCTTACCCGGTGCAACCTGGCCGATGGCGTGGGTGCGGGCGAAGACCTGCCACGGGTCCTCCTGCGTCGCCTTCAGCGACAGCGAGACGCGCTCGCGGTCCAAGTCGACCTCGAGGATCTCGACGGTGACTTCCTGACCGACCTCGACGACCTCGGACGCGTGCTCGATGTGCTTCCACGAGAGCTCGGAGACGTGCACGAGGCCGTCCACGCCGCCCAGGTCGACGAACGCACCGAAGTTGACGATCGAGCTGACCGTGCCCTTGCGAACCTGACCCTTGTGCAGGTTGTTGAGGAACGTGGTGCGCGACTCGGACTGCGTCTGCTCGAGCAGGGCGCGGCGCGAGAGCACGACGTTGTTGCGGTTCTTGTCGAGCTCGAGGATCTTGGCCTCGATCTCCTGGCCGAGGTACGGCGTGAGGTCGCGGACGCGACGCAGCTCGATGAGCGATGCCGGCAGGAAGCCGCGCAGGCCGATGTCGACGATGAGGCCACCCTTGACGACCTCGATCACGGACCCGGTGACGACACCGTCGGTCTCCTTGATCTTCTCCACGTCGCCCCACGCACGCTCGTACTGCGCACGCTTCTTGGACAGGATGAGACGGCCTTCCTTGTCCTCCTTCTGGAGAACGAGGGCTTCGACCTCATCGCCGACCTTGACGACCTCGTTGGGGTCGACGTCGTGCTTGATGGAGAGCTCGCGCGAGGGGATGACGCCCTCGGTCTTGTATCCGACATCGAGGAGGACCTCGTCGCGGTCGATCTTGACGACGATGCCTTCGATGAGGTCGCCGTCGTTGAACGACTTGAGGGTCAGTTCGATCGCGGCGAGGATGTCTTCAGCAGATCCGATGTCATTGATCGCGACCTGCTTGGTGGCCGGGGCGGCCGTTGCGGTAGTCATGTAGTGGGTTGTCCTTGTTGGGTTGGGGTGTCGGGCGTCAGCCTCGAAGTTCGATCTGCGCAGACGCGCAGAGGGATGCCTCGAGCCGAAGCGAAGCGGATTTCTGTTGCGATGCCACGAAGACGTGCTTGTAGAAAGCACACTCGTGACACTCCAGGGTAGCAGAACGCGGGCCCCCGCCGGGATGTTCCCTGCGCCGCGGCCGGGCCGGCGCCGACGCCGTCCAGCCCGCCGCTCAGCGCGGCAGATCGATCGGGGCGGTGGTCGTCCGATCCGGATCGAAAGCCGGCGGCGACCCGGTCGTCGGCTCCCCCCGCAGTTCGGCCAGACGCTCCGCTTCGCGGCGCTGGGCATCGGCGAGCCACCCCCACCCGGCGTCGACTCTGGTGGCGTCCTGCGGGGGCCGCGGCGGGAGCGGCGGGACCGGCGGGATCGGCGCAGGCGGGTGGTCGGGCTCGAGCTCGACGACGGCCTGCTGCTGGCCGGGCACGAATCCGCGCAGCCCGGCCTGCTGGATCACCCGCTGGATGGTCAGTCCGCGCACGTCCGGATCACCCACGAAGCGGATCGCGTGGAGGCCCTGCTCCTGCGCCGCAGACTCGAAGACGAAGTGCCCGTACCCGAAGACCCGGCCGATGATCGGCGTGTGCACCGAGATGTCCAGAATGCGCGAAAGCGGCATCGTCGCGATGTTCTGCGACAGGATGCCGTGCACCCGGAAGACCCGCATGTTCGTGATGACGAACCGATCCGTCTTCTGCTCGAGGATGCGCCAGCTCGCGTGCAGCAGGATCGCTGCGCCGACGGCGGCCGGCAGCCACCAGGCGGCGGGCGGGACGAACAGCGACAGCAGCAGCACGATCGCACCGGCGAAGAGCTCGAGCATCGCGCCCACGGTCGCCGCCCAGTGCTTGCGCACCTCGTCGATGACGACTTCGCCCTGGTCGGCGATGAGGTGCTTCTCGATCCGAGGATCGAAAAGGCCCATCAGCCGGCGAGCGCCGCGAAGAAGTCGGTGATGGCCGCACCCGCGCCCCACACCGCGCCGACCGCGCCCTGCACGGCGTCGGCCGCGTCCTGCGGCCTGGTGACGAGGTAGAAGACGGCGAATGCGGCGACGAGCACCAGGGCGATGCGCTTGAGGAGCTTCATGGCGTGGGAGGGGTCCCTTCGAGTCGAGGTCGGCCAGTGATCCCCCCGGGAGCACAACCTGAGCTTTTCTATCGCATCGCCCGACCGCGATTCGCAGGCGCGCGGGCGAGTCGCCTACCCGTTACGCGCGGAGTCCGTGCTCGAGTCGTTCGAGGCCGTACTCGTAGGCGTGATCGATGTCCCCGCCCAGGCGGAAGGCGCCGGCCAGTTCCATCTGGATGAAGCCGGTCGCCCATGCCGTGACCAGGCGTGCCGCCTCGAGCGCGGCATCCGTCCCCACCAGCTCTTCGGCGACCCGCAGGATCGGTGCGCTCACCCGACCCAGCGAGGAAGCGGCCCCATCGACGGTGAACATGAGCCGGAATCCCTCCGGGCGCTCATGAGCGAAGCCGCGATACACGTGCGCGACCCCCGCGAGGGTGCCGTCGGATGCCGCGAGTCGCCGCGCCAGGTCGTCCACTGTCGCCTCGGCGACAAGCACCAGCAGGGCGGCGCGGTCGCGGACGCGCTTGTAGAGCGACGGCGCGCGCACCCCGACGCGCTCGGCGACGGCCTGCATCGTGAGCTTCGCCGCGCCGCCGGTCTCGACGAGATCGCGACCGGCCTCGACGATGTCCTGCAGCGACGTGCGGTCCGGAGTCGGCATGACGATGTTCCTTCCGATGGCTATTGACCTAAGCTATCATGGCTATGTATCGTAGCCATAGGTATTCGATCCCGTGTCGGGTGGAACAGAGGAGATCTCATGAAGCTCGGACCGAATCTTCGTCGCATCGGCAACGACGTCGTCGCCGCCTATCTCGTCGAGACCGCCGACGGCATCACGGTGATCGACGCCGGCATGCCCGGCCACTGGAAGGACTTCCAGGCCGAGCTGTTGGACATGGGACGTGCCGTCGACGATGTGCGCGGCCTGATCCTCACCCACGGAGACAGCGATCACGTGGGATTCGCGGAGCGACTGCACCGGGATCACGGCGTGCCGGTGTACGTGCACGCGGAGGACGCCGAGCGCGCCAAGGGAGTCAAGAAGCCGAAGGACGAGGGGCCGAAGAACCCGATCGGGCCGATGCGGCTCGGCGCGACGCTGGGCTTCTTCGCCTATGGGCTGCGCAAGGACGCGATGCGCACGGCGTATCTCAGCGAGGTCGTCGAGGTCGCGGACGGCGACGTCCTTCCGCTGCCCGGCTCCCCTGTGGTCATCGGGCTGCCGGGACACTCGCCCGGGAGCATCGCCATCCACATCCCCGTCGCCGACGCGGTGTTCGTAGGAGACGCCCTCACCACGCGGCACGTTCTGACCGGCCGGACCGGCGGACAGCCGGCGCCCTTCACCGACGACCCGCAGCAGGCGCTCGAGTCACTGAGCCGCATCGAGGGTCTCGAAGCGGCGTGGGTGCTCCCTGGCCACGGTGCGCCATGGCACGGCTCGCCCCGCGACCTCGTCGCGGCCGTGCGCAGCGCGGCAGCCTGAAAGTCCGACTCCGCCCAGGCTGATCCCAGCAACCATCGGGCTCCCGTCCAGACTCGCCCCAGGTAAATGTCAGGACCCTTTACTAATGTGGCTCCCGAGCACATGGGGATGCTCAGTACCAGCCCCGGTCCCTGGTTTTCGTCTCCCACGACGCTGATGTCGTGGGTTTTCGATCGCCGGGGGCCGGGGTCCCTCTGTGCAACTCGGCCGCTACGGCCGGAGCATGACCTTGGTGGCGCGTCGCTCGTCCATGGCGGCGTAGGCCTCGGCCGCCTCGGCGAGCGGAAGCACCAGGTCGAACACACGGCCGGGCTGGATCGCACCGGACCGCACATCGGTGAGCAGCTCCTCGATGTAGCCGCGCACCGGTGCAACTCCCCCGTTGACGCCGACGTTGCGGCCGAACATCGCCTTGATCGGCAGCTCGGGTCCGCCGTTCGGAACGCCGACGTACCCGACCATGCCGCCTGGGCGGGTGGAACGCAGCGCCTGATCCATCGACTCCTTGGTGCCTACGCACTCCAGCACGCGGTCGGCGCCGATCCCGCCGGTGAGCTCCTGCACCGCGGCAACGCCGGCATCCCCCCGCTCCTGCACGATGTGGGTCGCGCCGAAGTCGCGCGCCAGCGCCTGACGCTGCGGATGCCGCGACATGGCGATGATCGTCGTCGCACCGAGTCGCTTGGCAGCGATGATCGCGCACAGTCCGACCGCCCCGTCGCCGACGACCGCGACCGAGTCGCCGGGACCGACGCCGGCGGACAGGGCGGCATGATGCCCCGTGCCCATGACGTCACTCAGGGTGAGGAGGCCGGCGATCTCATCGTCCGAGACCGGTCCTGGTACGACCGCGAGGGTGCCGTCGGCGAGCGGAACCCGCACCCGCTCGCCCTGACCGCCGTCGGCGAAGCCGCCCAACCTGTCGTCGCTCCCCCACCACCCGCCGGTGAGGCACGAGGTGCTCACGCCGTTGCGGCAGTTCGCGCACGTTCCATCGCAGACATAGAACGGCGCGATGACGAAATCCCCCACCGCGACGGCCCGCACCTCGGGCCCGACCGCTTCGACGACTCCGACGAATTCGTGGCCGATGCGGTGCGGCTGGTGCGTCGCCGTGACTCCGCGATAGGGCCAGAGGTCGGAGCCGCAGACGCAGGCCGCGACGACGCGGACGATCGCGTCACCGCCGGTGGACAGAACGGGGTCGGCGACCTCTTCGACGCGGATGTCACGGGTAGCGTGGATGACGGTGGCAAGCATGATCCGAGCCTATGCGCCGCGGGATCCGGCGAGACGACGGATGCCGGTGGGTCGCTACTCCCCTGCCTCTTCGAGAGCCTCGGCGACCGGGTCGCCCAGCACGCTGTGCCGGCGGCCCCACAGGAGGTAGAAGGTGACGACGACCGCCAGCCAGACGAAGAACCAGAAGTACGCGGTGCCCGGCAGCCCGGTCATGAGGTACCCGCAGGCGATGATCGACAGGATCGGGACCACCGGGAACCAGGGCACCTTGAACCCGCGCGGCAGATCCGGCCGGGTGCGCCTCAGCACCATCACGCCGATCGCCACCACGATGAACGCCACCAGCGTGCCGAGCGACACGAGGTCCCACAGGCTCGACAGCGGGATGAAGCCGGTGAGCACCGCGACGATGCACGCGACGACGATGGTCGCGAACTCGGGCGTGTGCGTGCGCGGATTCACCTGCTTGAACGCCCGCGGCAGCAGGCCGTCGCGGCCGACGGTGAAGAGGATCCGGCTCTGGGCGAAGAGCGTCACGAGGGTGACCGAGAAGATCGAGATGACGGCGCCGGCCGAGAAGACGGTGACGGGCCAATCCGACGCGACGATGTTCGAGAGGATGACCGCCAGTCCCGCCTCCTGCTGCGAGGGGTCGGAGAAGTCCTGCCACGGCTGGGCGCCCAGGGCGGCGACCGCGACCCCGATGTAGATCGTCACGACGACCACGAGCGCGATCAGGATGGCCTTCGGCAGCGTCTTCTGGGGATCCTTGACCTCGTCTCCGGCGGTGGATACGGCATCCAATCCGATGAAGGTGAAGAAGATCGTGCCGGCTGCCGCGGTGATGCCGGGAACCCCCATCGGGGCG